>NZ_JBSHAM010000091.1:0-32364 GCF_053611505.1 Amycolatopsis sp. NPDC054798
GATCGCGCTCGGCGCGTTCGGCATCGGCTCGGAGACCACCGTGGGCACGGTGCCTTCCGCCTACCTGCTCGCCCTCGTCGCGATGCTGTTCACCGCCGCGAGCTACGGGAAGATGGCGGCCGCCCATCCGGTCGCCGGCTCGGCCTACACCTACGTCCGGAAATCCGTCGACGCGCGGGCCGGTTTCCTCGTCGGCTGGGCGGTGCTGCTCGACTATTTCTTCCTGCCGATGGTGATCTGGCTGATCGGCGGCGCCTACCTGTCGGCCGAGTTCCCCGGAGTGCCGCGCTGGGCCTGGCTGATCGCTTTCATCGTCCTGACGACGCTGCTCAACGTGCTCGGCATCAAAGTCGCCGAAAAGGCCAACTTCGTGCTCATGGCGTTCCAGCTGCTGGTGATCGGCTTCTTCGTCGCGCTGTCGATCAGGCACGTGCTGCACGCCGGCGGCGCGCTGGCGAGCGCCCAGCCGTTCTTCCACCCCGGCGCCACGCTGGGCACGATCTCCGGCGGCGCCGCGCTGGCGACGTACTCGTTCCTCGGCTTCGACGCCGTGACGACGCTGACCGAGGAAACCACCGAACCGCAGCGGACGATCCCCCGGGCGATCCTGCTCACCGCGCTGATCGGCGGCGGGATCTTCGCGGCACTCGCCTATTTCACCCAGCTGGCGCACCCGGGCAGCGCGTTCGCCGACGAATCCTCGGCGGCCTTCGAAATCGCCACCACCATCGGCGGCGACCTCTTCGCCTCGGTCTTCCTGGCCGGGCTGGTGGTCGCGCAGTTCGCGTCCGGAATCGCGGCGCAAGCCAGCGCGTCGCGGCTGATGTTCGCCATGGGCCGCGACGGCGTCCTGCCGCGGATATTCGGCAAACTCCACCCGCGGTTCGCCACCCCGGCCTTCGGCATCCTCCTCACCGGAGCCGTCGGACTGGCGGCGCTGGCACTGGACGTGAGCACGTCGACCTCGTTCATCAATTTCGGCGCGTTCACCGCGTTCACGTTCGTCAACATCAGCGTGCTCGCGGCCTGGCTGCGCGACCGCTCCGGAAAGCGGGTGCTGACCTGGGTGGTCTTCCCGGCCATCGGTGCCGTGGTGGACCTGTGGCTGCTGGTCAACCTGGACGGCATCGCGCTGGTATTCGGCCTCGTCTGGCTGGGCATCGGCATCGTGGTGCTGACCGCGATCACGCGCGGGTTCCGGCGTCCGCCACCGGAGATGACGTTCGAGGAGTAGTGCAGAAATCCCTGGCTCAGCCTTCTCCGTGGCTATCACCGAGGCGGAATAACAGCGCACTATCAGCTCACAAAGCGAACGAAGATCGAACAGACAAGGCGCAACAAAACAGCCCGCTGTCATGCCCCAGCACCGTAAGACGGATGCCCAGTCCTCTCCCGTAACCCCACGGGGGTGCTGACCGTCAAGGAACTGCACCCCGGCCAGCGACCGCCTCTCGAAACATCCTGGATGCGTGGTGCGCGACGCGAACGATCCGGGGCTGCCGCGTACGGAGTCGACCGCAAAGCTTGCCCATCGCATCGCGGCGGCCGTGCGCCGCGCCACGATCTTGAATACGCCGCAAACATCAGAAGAAGCGGGTTTCTCTAGATCCAATCTCCTTTACGCTGGCTTGCAGAACAGACGGCAACGGCTGCACGCGCAAGCATCGAACGCAACGAGCATCCGAAACGAAAAGAACATTTCCGAGCAGACGACGATCCGTCAACGCAGCAATGTGCGCTGCAACCATCAAGAAAAGCGGGACCGACTCTCTTCGACCGCCCCGGGCCGGCCAAGGCATCGACCCCACGGCGACTGCACTGACGCCGAGGGCGACCGGCCCCTGCCGCTCAGTTCGCGCGACATAAAGGAGCGGCGCAACCCTGGTCACCCTGCCCAGCGACTCCTTCGAGGGTTCTCCGGCGACGACAGCCTGACCGCACCGTCTATTGCGAGCATCGTCATCGCCGAACAGCGCCCCGGGTTCACCCCGCGCCTGCCCGAACTCAACACAGTTCGTCCCGGCCACCGCGCCCGGCGAAGGCAAACCGACGACAGTCCACGCAAGCGACCAAATGACAGCCGCGCTCAAGAACTCCTTAGGCAGCGCTAAAATCCGGGCAAGACCCGGTGCCGCCGGGGATCGCCGCAGTCCACCGTTCACCGGGGAAGCACCTTCTCCGGCAGCGTTGGCGGCGGGCTCCATGCCCGCAGCCCGCGCGATTGCAGATCAAAAAGAAATCTGCATCCTTTCAGGTGAAGCTGCGCGCCGATGGGGGCATCCCAGATGCGCGGAACACGCAGTCGTGTAGCGGCTCAAGCTGCTGCTGGCCGCGGTGACTCGCGTCGAGATCGCCGTCCGGCACTCCCGACGCCGGCGATCCCTGCATGTCTGAGCTGGCTTTATGCACCTCCGGCACTGGGACAGCCAGCGCAAGACTGCCGCGGCGAAGGCGTGGAGAAAGATAGGGAAATCCGTCGAAGTTGATCTTGAAACGGTCGAATCCACCGTTTGCGGCCATCGTGTGGGTTCGTGAAGGCTTTGCAGCATGAACGAACGCGATGCCGGCGGTGTGTGGGCGCCCGTGACTGAGGAGGGCTGCATTCCGGAATCCATCCGGCGCGAAGGAGCGTGGGTGCCGCGCCCGCTGCCTTCCGACGTGGTGCTGGCGACGAGCACCCATCGGGGGCTGGCTCGAGCCGAACAGTCGCTGGGGCGTCTCGACGAGGCAGCCGAGCGTTTGCCGGACCGGTCATCCCTTGTGTACTACACGATGCTGCGCGAGGCCCAGAGTTCCGCGGCGCTCGAGAACGCCAGCGTCTCGCTGAAAGACGTCTTGCTGGCCAAGCTGCCGGGCGCGAAGACCGTGGCCGAGCCGGAAGTCGAGGCGATCACCCGGTACCTGGACGCAAGCCGTCGCGCCTTCGACAAGGTCCGAAGCGGCGGGGCGGTGGATCTGCCCCTGCTGGGCGAGATCAGCCGCCAGCTCGGCCCGGTGCCGTCGCCGCACGAGAAGGGAGCCGGATTCTGGCGCGAACAGACGAGCTGGATCACCGCTCGCGACGGCACAGCGGTCGTCGCCCACACCCCGCCAGGCCCTCACCTGCAGGCAACAGCGCAGCAGTGGCAGGAATGGGTAAGCGCAGATCATGACTTGCCCCTCGTCGCCAAGCTCGCCATCGGGCACCCGCAACTGGAGCTGATCCACCCTTTCGCCGGCGGCAACGGCTACGTCGCGCGACTCTACGTCAGCTTGGAACTGGTCCGCGCCGGTGTTCTGCGCGATCAGATCCTTCCGTTGTCGCGCTGGCTCGACCGCCATCGGGACGAGTACTACCGGCAGCTGCGTGCCGTCGTCGACACCGGGAGCTTCGAGAACTTCATGGTTTTCTTCGCCCAAGGCGTAGAAGGGCTGTGCACCGAGCAGATCGACCTCATCAAACGCATGGAGAAGCTGCGAGCAGACCACCTCAAGGCGGTGCCGGGAACGGGCAACGCCCGGCGAGTGGCCAGCGAGCTGATCGGGATGCCGGTGACCAACCACCACCTGATCGCGAAACGGTTCGGCATCTCGGTCAAAGGCGCGACCGACGTCGCCACGAAACTCGTGCGGGCCGGACTGCTCGACGTGAAGGACAACGCCAAGTACAACAAGATCTACATCGCCCACGACGTTCTGGAGCTGCTGAGCAGCCTCGACCCTGTTCCGCCTGCCAGCGACGACGCGGTCTTCGAGTAACCGGCACGCCAGCGCAGTCCGCCGACACCCAGCTTTCCCACACCGAGGACATCTGCCATGCAGCACGCCCTTCACCAGCACCGGCCGCCGGGCCGTCACCGTTCCCGAAGGCGCCCTTGTCATCAGACCGGCGCCCTCCTGGCAGGCCTCGTCGCATCGGCCGTCACGGTGGCCGTGTTCGCCGCCCGTAGTGCTCGACAGCGTCGAAAGTCTTCAACGGCAGCGATCCGTCGTCCGGGGTAGCCAGCAGCGACCGCACATAGTCGGCTCCCTCGGCGTCCACGTCCACCAGAAGCGCCAGCGCGCCGCTGAAAGCCTCTCTGGCAGCGCGGATTTTCTCGCTCATCCACTGCGCACGACCAAGCATGATCAGCAATTCAGCGCGGGCACCAGCCTCGACCGCGTCGTCTTCGCCGGCGAGCGCGACGGCGCGAATGAGGTGCGGCACGGCAGCGGCAGCGCGGCCGGCGTCAATCAGCACTAAAGCCAAGTCGCGCAACGCCCTCGACGCGCCGCGGTTGTCGTGAACACGGTCGCAGGTGGCGATGAGGTCGGAAAGGACGTCCATGGCGCGGTGCAGACGACCCCAACGGCGGTAGAAGTCGCCTAACGTGGTCAAGGTCGAACACACAACGTCGTGGTTCTTCCGTGCCCGAGCGAGACTGAGCGCCCGGACCCACCGGGCCTCAGCCATCAGCCAGTCGCCGGCCTGGTCCGCGCACTCCGCTGCGATCCTCAGCAGGTCGATCAGCGCGGACGGGTCGCGGATCTCGATCGCCGCGCGCTCGCCTGCTTCAGCGAAGTCGTTCACCCACGTCGAATCGCCCACCAGTCCGGCCACCGGCCACCAGGCGCGCGCCAAGCGCACCGCATCCTCCCCCAGCCCGTTCCCGAGCTCCCACCGCAGCAGCCCCACGACAGACCAGCACAGCGACCGCAACCGAGCCACGTCCGCCGCGTGATCAGCCGCGGCCGCGGTCTCGTGAGCCACAGCGCCCAAGTGCCGCCCGAGCCGTGAAGCGAGAGACTTCTTCTGCTCGAGAGGAATATCGACCGGACTCTGCTCAACGCTGAGCACGGAGCCGGCACCGTCCGCCGCGGCCGGTCCCGCCTCGGCGAGGAAGCCGCGCTCGATCAGCTGCCGGAGGCGTGCCCGCAAAGTCTCGTCGTGCTCCCCGCTCGCCACGGCGAGCACCTCGAGAGGCAACTGATCCACCTCGCAGACGACGAAAGCGCACAGCAGAAGGTCGTCGTCGGGATCTCGGCCCAACGACGACGGGACGCCATCGCTCACCAGCCAGCAACCTTCCCCAGCGGGTCCTCGCCCGCCGACACACCGTTGCTTGCCTAGCGCGCCCTCCCCAGCAACCGGCCCACGGTCATCAGAACACCCTCGAGCGACTAGCTAACCACTTCCGCGGCAACCGACGCGACCGCTCACGAGGTGAGCCTCGGCGTAATCTGGCTCACCCAAGCGTGCAGGGCGCGCCGAAGCCGCGCGCAGGTTCTCCCACAAGTTGATCTTGGCTGTCAACCAGCACCGCAGCAAGTCCGCAGGTCTCCCCGTATGGCGCGGGCGCTCGCGCCATCGCAGCGGGCGTGGTGCCGACAGCCGTCACCGTTACCCGACCGAGGGGGCTCCCGTGCACTTGCGCCCGCCGTGCCGCGTTCACCCCATGCGGGCGGAGCAGCCTCGTGTGCACGACCGCGGCCGACGTGCACAGCCGGTTCGCCCCGCGCGAGCAGGGGCAGTCCAGTGGTCGACAGCTGATCGTCCCCCTGTCCCGCGGCACCGCCCAAACCCGGCGTCCCGGTCCGCTCGGCAACCACCGAAACGCCAAGAAAAAGTGATTCAAGCCCAGCACTCCCTGGTCGATCCTGAGGTCAAGCGGCGATCTCCCCGGGCGAGCGGGGGTTGAGCCAGAATGACTGTCATCTTTTGCAGACGCCACCAGGTTCTCCTTCGAAAAAACCGGCCCTGCGGATACACCGGAATCCGCCACGCCGTTCCGCGTGAACCATTCGCGTCAAGAAGCCGCGCATTGCCAGTTTTCGGCTTGTCCGCCCCGGCACGGTCCAGCCCCATCGCCCCTGGACGACCGCGGCACCAGATCCGGCCGACCGCCCCCGCCGCGTCGTGGCCTAATCCGCCAGTTCATCGCACGCAGGCAAGACTCGACCCAGCTTCGGACCGGGTCCAGGGACTCCCGGACGGCAATTCCGAGGACGCCGCGCTCTCGGACTGGGCCCGCCGCCACGGGGAAGCGGAGCTCGTGGCTGCGCCGCGGAACGCGGATGTGCGAGTCTTTCAGCTGCTGCCCCGTCTGAGAGCCAGGAACGGACTATCCGCCCCTGGCAACCGTCCTGACCGAAGCGGCGCTCCCGCCATCGCGGCCGTTGCTGGACCTTGGCCGCGGGCCGGCGGTTTCGCCCTTTCCGACGCGGAGAATTCGGTGCGGTCAGCCTGCCTTCGCCCGGAACCTGGCCACAGCCGGCGAGGAAGCGAACCAGGCGGCCCGACCAAGAGGACAGATCGCCGTCACCGCCTGGGGCCCCTTCTGAACTGCGAGGCGATGGCGTACCTCCTCGGCTCGGCGGACTGCCGCCACCGGCAATGCCCGCGCCGGGTCTGAGGGAGCTGGCCGCGGTTCGCCCATTGCTGTCGCGAGCGGATCTGGGCGTCCCCGGGAACGGCCGCTGTCGCGTCCCTGGCGTTACCCCGACCTGAAGCCCGCTGTCCGCGACCTGCTCTCGCCAAGCCCGCGGCGGCCGCGATCCGTCAAGTCAGCCGGAAGCGAGTCGCGGAAACCGTCACCGGCACCAGGATCACGACCACGGACAGGGACGTTGGTCTCCAGGCGTGAAGGCCCTAGCCCCTGGAGGCCCCGGGATCCCTGGCCCCAAGCTGGACGCGCCGCGCGGACAGACGCGACGGCTTCGGGCGAGGAGGATGCAAGTGCCGCAATTGTTTCCGGCGCACAGCGCGCCGCACGGGACCAAGATCGCCGTCGTCGGGGCGGGTGCGGTCGGTTCCACGATCGCCTACGCCTGCCAGATCCACGGGGTGGCCCACACGATCGCGTTGTACGACACTGACCCGGCCAAGGTCCGGGCTCAGGTGCTCGATTTGCAGCACGGCAGCATGTTCACCCCGACCTCGGCGATCGTGGGCAGCGACGACGTCGGGGTGTGCGCGGACGCGGACGTCGTGGTGATCACCGCCGGAGCAAAACAACGGCCCGGGCAGAGCCGGATGGCGCTCGCGGAGGCGAATGTGGCGATGTGCCAGGCGCTGGTGCCGCGTCTGCTGGAGGTGGCACCGGACGCGATCCTGGTCCCGGTCACCAACCCGGTCGACGTCATCACCCACGCGGTCCTCGCCGTCAGCGGGCTTCCGGCGCACCGCGTGGTCGGTTCGGGCACTGTGCTGGACTCCTCCCGGCTGCGGTCGCTGATCTCCGAACGCGCCGGGGTCGGCGTGCCCAGCGTGCGCGCCTACATCGCCGGAGAGCACGGCGACAGCGCGGTTCCGTTGTGGTCAGGAGCGTTCGTCGGCTCGGTGCCGGTGGCCGGCTGGACGGTCGACGGCACGCCGACGTTCACCAGGACTGTCCGGGACGACATCGCCCGTACCGTGACCAACGCGGCCTACGAGGTGATCGCGGGCAAGGGCGCCACCAACTACGCGGTCGGGCTGGCCGCTGCTTACATCCTCGACGCCATCCTCGGAGACCAGCGCCTGATCCTCCCGGTCAGCAGCCTGGTCCAGGACTTCCACGGCATCGACGGGGTGTGCATGTCGCTGCCGCGACTGGTCGACCGGCGCGGGGCGGGCAGTCCGGAACCTGCGATTCCTTCCGCGGAGGAACTCGCCCGGCTCCGAGTGTCCGCCGGGCAAATCCGCAAGGTGTGCCGCGACCTGGGCCTGTGAACCGGCTTCCCGGCCGGAGGTATCGCAGCCGGAACGTTCCGGGAACTGCCCGGCGGACGATGAAAGGCACAGGGCAGGACCGGCACGAGGACGGGACAGCATGAGCACGAAGAACAGCAGGGAGACGGGCGGTTCCCGGATTCGCGGGGCGGCGTGGGCGGCGGCCGTGCTGATCGCCGCTGCCGGGATCGGCCCGGTGCAGATCGGCTCCGCGAGCCCGCAGCAGGTCCAGCTGACGGCTTCCGGCCCCGGCACCGCGCCGGGCACCGCCTCGGGCGAAGGGCCGAACTGGGAGCCCGTTCCCGGGCGGGTGTCCGCCTGAACGGAATCCGCAGCGCCTTCGCACTTCCGGAAAGCCGCATCCCGACAGGTCGGAGAAATCGTGCAATCCCTTTCCTTCAGCGCGCCGGTGGTCACCCCGAGTCCCCGGGAAAAGCAAATCACCGAGTACCTGGTGATGGGACATACCTACGGTTCGATCGCCCACCGGCTCGGCATCAGCCCGCACACCGTGGACACGTATGTCCGTCGCATCAAGGTCAAGCTGAGCGTGGCCAACCGCTCGCAGCTCATCGTCTCCGCGCTCAACGCGGGATGGGTGGCACCGCTCGCGGCCGGTTCCCCTCGATGAGCCAGAGGCCGCCGGACGCCGCGGAAGAAGCGGGATCCTCAGTCCTCGGCGGGAAACCGGCAGGCGCCCGCGGCGGCCAGTTGCCGGTCGCGACGGCTTCACTCCCCCTCGGCATCGGAATACGGCCGGGAACTCCGAACGGTTCCGGGCACCGGGTCTGGACGCGGCTCGCGCCGACGCGGAATACGCGCGTCCGGAGTTTTCGCGAGCGCGGGAGCGACGGCCTCGAATTTCGACGGCGAATACGCGAACACCGCCTTTCCGCAGGATGCGGACAGGCGCTGGATCGCGATGGGCTCCGGTCGAAACCGCCGCGATCCGGAAAACCGAACGGGGCCGCCAGACCCGCGGCCGGTCCGACGGCCCCGGCTGTCACAGGCAGGCGCTGCGGCAACCCTCGCCGCCCGGCGGCGGAGGGCACGGATTCGGTCCCTCGCCCGACGCCAAGGTCGCGGTGGCGGGCGCGGCGATCGCCGATCCGAATCCCGGGGCGGCGATCCCGAGCACCGCGGCCAGTCCGACGGCCGCGACGAGCCGCCGCAGCATCGGTGCCCGGCCAGCGCTCGCGTCCGCGCCGACGGTCTTGGTGGCACTTCCTCCCGTGTTCTTCCTGGGTTCATCAGGGAATCGGCAGTTCCTCGCGAGTTCCTTCCCCAGTACCTGCGCGGGGCGGGCAGCGTGCTCCAGGCTGATCGGGCGGCTGAGCATCAGGCCAGCCCGGCGCGTGGTTCGCCAGCCGGGCCGAAGGACGCCTTCGCATCGTCAACGACGGAGAAAACTTTCAAACTGGGGGCGCGAGGTCATGGGGCAAGGCGGCACGGAGCGATTCACCGGTGCGCGATGGAGGCGGGGCGGTTACCCGGCGGCTCCGGTGCCGGACCCTTCGGTGCGGCTGCTGCTGGTGTTCCCGGACCGTGCGCTGGCTGACAAAGCGGTGCGCGCGGGGCTTGTTGTGGGAGCACTGGTGGAGCCGGGCCGCAGCGGTGCGGAGCTTTCCCTGGCACCGGACCAGGTGTTGCGGCTCGAAGAGGGCGAAAGGGCGGATGTGGCCGAGGCGGTCAGCCGTTTGGTCAAGGAACACGGCTTCACGCAGGTGCTCGACGCGGCGGGACTGCCGGTCCCCGCCCGCCGGTTTTCCGGTGCCCCGGCGAGGCAGGCCGGGCGGCCGTTGCGCGTTGCCCCGGACACGTTCGGGCGGGCGTCGTCCTGCGATCCGGGCCGGCGCACCGTGGAGACGGTCGCGCAAGTGCCCGCGGCGGTCGCGGAACTCGGCGGCGCGGTGGTGCTCCGCCGGGGTCCGGGCGAGCAGGTGGTCGAAACGGCCGACGCGCTCGAACAGTGGGTCCGGGCACAGGAAACGGCGACGCTGCCGAGCCCGGTGACGGTGGAGCTGATCGAGGAAACCGAACTGGTGGCCACAACGCTGACGGTGAACGGGATGCACCGGGTCGTCGGCATCGTCGAAGCCCACGCGGCGGGAGCCCGGCGGCGGCTGGTGTATCCGGCGCGGCTCGCCGAGTCCGAGGCGGTGCGGGTCCGGGCGGCTGTCACCGGCATGCTCGATCTCGCCGACCACGAGTTCGGCCCGGTCCAGACCCGCGTCGTGCTGGCCGGCGGCGCACCGTATGTCGCGGGCGCGCTCCCGGGTTTCAGCGTGCACCGGGTTTCCGAACTCCTCCAGACCGCGACCGGGGCCGATCTGCCCACCGAACTGTTCCGCGGACTCGCGGGCGCGCCGATCGAACCGCCGCGGCCGAGGTGGTTCGCCGCGGCCGAATGCGAGGCCGGAAACGCCTGGTTCGCCGGTCGCGAAGCCGAGCAGGCGTGCCCGCCGCGGCCGCCGGCGGAAGGCATTTCGGCCGAGGCCGCGCTGGCCCGTCTGGACGAACTCCGCGTGGAGTAAGCAGAACGGCGTCAGCCGCGCGCAGCCGCGGGCACCCCCAGCTCGTCGAAGATCCGGTTCCCCTCCCCGCACCGGGCCTGCCCGTCGGCCACCCGGCCGAGCGCGATCTCGGCCAGCCCAGCCCCGAGCAGCGCGCGGGCTTCGGCCACCCGGTACCCGATGGCGGCCGCGACCCGGTAGGCGCGCTCGTGGTGGACCACCGCGGCGTCGTGCCGCCCTTGCGCCCGGCGCAGCCTTCCGATCAGGTTGTCGATCTCCACCTGCCGGATCGGGGTCCAATGGTCCCGCCCGTGCCGCAGTCCCCGTTCGGCGAACTCGCTCGCCTGCTCCGGGCGGCCCCGCCGCAGCGCGGTCAGCGCGGACAGCGCGTAGACCAGCGCGGCGTCGCCCGCCGCCGCCCCGAATTCCTCGACCAGCGACCGGGCCCGGTCCAGCTGGTCCTCCGCCTGCTCGTCGTCCTCCGCGCCGAGATGGGCGGAGGCCAGATCCGCCCGGGCGACGATCTGGTGCTCGTGGATGCCCAGCGCGCTGTCCAGCGCGACTCCCCGCGCCGCGGCCTCCGCCGCCTCGGGATAACGAGCCCACTGTTCGTACAGCGAGCTGAGATTCACCAAGGACTCCGCCTCCGCGCGGCTCGCCCCCAGCTCCCGTTTGATCCGGATCGACTCGAGCAGCAGCGGCAGCGCCTCGGCGAACCGGCCGGCGGCGCCGGTCAGCAGCCCCAGCATCCCGGTGTCCTTCGCGAACCCGCGCTGATCGCCCCGGTCGCGGGCGATCTCCAGCGCCTCGGCGGCCGCGTCGATGCCCGCCTCGAACCGGCCGAGTTTCCACGCCGCCACCGCCAGATTGGACAAGCTCAGCCGCAGCAGTTCCGGATCCGCGAGCCGCCGCGCCGACCGCACGGACAACTCCGCCAGTTCGAGGAAAGCGGTGTACAGCCCCACCGCGTCGAGCTGGAAGACGACATTGCGGGCCAGGTGCACCACGTGCCGGTCGAATCCCCGCTCGTGCGCCAGCACCGCAGCCGCTTCGAGCGTCGGCTGCTCCCGCGCGAGCCACTGCCGTGCCAGCTGAGGATCCTCCAGCGGCGACGGATCCGGCTGCCCGTCCCCCGCTTCGGCGCCCAGCCGCAGGCGCCCGGCGAACAGCAGGTCGCACACCCGGTCGCTGGTGCGCACCAGATAGTCGAGAAGTCGTTCCAGCGCCTGCCGGATGTCCGCGGCCGTGCCGGGGTCCGAGTCCCGCAGCACCTGGCGCACGAAACTGCGCACCAGGTCGTGGAAACTGTAATAGCCGAACTCGTGCTGCTGCAGCATGTGCGCGTCGAGCAGGACCTCCAGGATCTCCTCCGCCTCGTTCTCCGGCGCCCCCAGCAGCACCGAGGCCGCCGCGACGTCGATGTCGCGGCCCGGATGGAGCCCCAGCAGGCGGAAAGCCGCGCGGTGGCGCGCGTCGAGACCCTCGTAGGAGATCTTGAGCGTGAGGTCGACCCCGCGCTGGCCGGAACGCAGCTCGTCCAGCCGGCGCGATTCGTCGCTCATCCGGTCGACCAGGTACCCGATCGTCCAGCGCGGCCGGTTGGCCAGCCTGCCCAGCGCGATCCGGATCGCCAGCGGCAGATGCCCGCACAACGCGACCAGGTCCGCGACCGCCTCCGGTTCGGCCGCCGCGCGCCGCGTGCTCAGCACCGCGGCGGCCATCGCGCTGCCGTCCTCGTCGGTCATCGCGCCCAGCGACATCCAATGCGCGCCGTCGAGATCGACCAGCCGGGTGCGGCTCGTGATCAGCACCAGCGACTCCGGGTTCGGCGGCAGGAGGGGCCGCACCTGCGCGACGTCGGAGACGTTGTCCAGCAGGAGAAGCACGCCGCGGGCGGCGATCGCCGCCCGCCACAGGCTGATCCGCGCCGCGGGTTCGTCGGGCACCTGGTCCGCCGCGTACCCCCGCATCCGCAGCAGCGCTTCGGCCGCGGCGAAGGCCGTCATCGGCTTCTCGTCCGGGGCGAACCCGCGAAGGTCGAGGTAAAGCTGCGCGTCGTGGTAGCGGCCTGCCACCGAATAGGCGACGCGGACCGCGAGCGAGGTCTTGCCCGCCCCGCCCATCCCGTCGATCGCGACGATGCACGGACCTTGCCGGGGACCCTGGTCGAGGCAGGACCGGAGCACGCCGATCTCGTGTTCCCGGCCGACGAAATCAGGCAGATCGTTCGGCAGCGATCCGGCGCCCGCCCGCGAGGGGCGGCTCCCCGCGCCGTCCGCCGCCGCGGTTTCCGGCACGTCGAGGGCGAGGGCGGGGTCGTTGCGCAGGATCTGCTCGTGCAGCAGGCACAGCTGGCTGCCGGGATCCAGCCCCAGCTCCTCGCCCAGCAGGGCGCGCACCTCGGCGAACACCTCCAGGGCCTCCGCCTGCCTTCCCGAGCGGTACAGGGCGAGCATCAGCTGCCCGCGAAGCCGTTCGCGCAACGGATGTCCGGCGATGTGCGTGCGCAGCTCGCCGACCAGTTCGGCGTGCTCGCCGCGGGCCAGCCGCACGTCGGTCAGCTGCTCGATAGCGGCGGTGTGGCGCTCCAGCAACGCGGTGCCCGACGCCTTGATCGGCAGCCCGGCCTCGTCCGCGGGGACCGGACCCCGCCACAGGGCGAGCGCGCGTTCCCAATGCCGGGCCGCCTGCTCCGGCTCGCCGCTCCCCATGGCGTCCCGCGCACGGTCCAGCAGGACCGAGAATTCCAGGCAGTCCAGCTGATCGGCGCCGAGCAGCATCCGGTACCCCGAGTTCTCGGTGACCAGCACCTCGGCCCCGCCCGGGATCAGCTGCCGCAGCCCGGCCACCGCCTTGCGCACCTGATGCGCCGCGGTCGCCGGCGGCTCCGCCTCCCACACCGCGCTGACGAGCTGAGCGACCCGCAGCGTGTGCCCCGCCTCCAGCACCAGCGCCGTCAGCACCCGCTCCGGCACCAGCCCGCCCAGACGGACGCGCTCGCCCCCGACCAGGCATTCGACCGGGCCCAGCACGTTGATCCGCAGCCGCGGCCCCGCCTCGCCGGCGCCCGGCAGCCGATCCGCCGCCGGGCGCTCCGGGCGGCGAAGGGGTTTCTCTCCGCCTTTCCCGGGAGCACGGCGGGGCACGACGGGCGGGGGCACGGTCATCCGGCACCGCTCGAAGGGCGCACGCGGCAGTGACGAGGCATGAAAAACGCTCCTGCGGTCCGAATGCGGATAATCGAAATCCGGTATTGTCCGGTCCGCGCCCGCCGAAAGCGCGAAGGGAAACACATTCGCCGCGACGGCGTCAAATCCGGTGCGGCCGGCGAAGCAGCGAATCCTCTCTCGGTCGAGCGAAGCGGAAATCCGGCAGCTCTCCGACGGCCGATACCCGGCCGCACCGTGCTTTTCCGGGCAACGGACGATATTCGGCATGGTAGCGGAAACCCGCGGCAGACGGCGCACCGATCACCATTCGGCCCAGTTCGGCCGTCGCGGCCGGACCGCCAGCACAACCGCGATCCGGCACGAGGGAAACACGGCTCGCACGCGTGCCGAGTCGCGCTGAGGCAATCACGCTTTCCAGAAATGCCACGCGGAAGCGGCGCCGTCAAGCCCAGAGCTGCCGGTAATCGTGCGAACACGCCTGGTCAGGACCGCATCGGGGCCCGGTGTGCCCCGAATGGCGGCCAGCGAGGGGAATTCGGCGAATACGACCGCCCAGCGGATTGCCCGATCGGCCACGTTTTCTTGCACTGGAGAACCTCCGGGCCGAGGGTCTGACCGGAGTATCGGGCGGCAATGGCCGCGACAGTACGCGAGCGGGTTTCGTGGTCATTGCCCGCATTCACAGTGGCCGCGATACCGGTTTCGAGATGGTCCGCCGTAAAAGTCCGGCGAGAACTTACGTCGCATTGTACGAGCTATTAGGCACTTCACGACGAGGCCCCCGGACCCGCCGGAGCGGATCCAGGGGTCTCTTCCCTGTGGTGATCCTCAAGCAGGAACGGCAGGAGCCGCCGGAACGAAGCGTTCGAGAAACCGGGTGTCGTGGCGGGCTTGCCGGAACCGCGGATCCGCCAGCACCTCGCCGAGATACCCGGCGGTGGTGTGAATCCCCGGGCCGGCGGCCCGCAGCTCCTCGAGCGCGGCACGCATGCGCGCGATCGCCGCGTCGCGGTCCGGGCCCCACACGATCAGCTTGGCCAGCAGCGAATCGTAAGCGGCCGGGATCCGGTAGCCGGGGAACGCGTGGGTGTCGGTCCGGACGAACGGGCCGCCGGGCACGGCGAACTCGGTCAGCGTGCCCGGAGCCGGGCGGAACTGCCGGGCCGGGTCCTCGGCATTGATCCGGCATTCGAGGGCCGCGCCGGCGGGCCGGACGTCGGACTGGCTGTGGCGCAGCGGCTGCCCGGCGGCGATGCGCAACTGCTCGGCCACCAGGTCGATCCCGGTGACCATTTCGGTGACCGGGTGCTCGACCTGGATCCGGCAGTTCACCTCCATGAAGAAGAACCGGTGCTCGGAGTCGACCAGGAACTCCACCGTGCCCGCGCCGGCGTACCCGGCGGCCAGCGCGCCCCGCACGGCCGCGCGGGCGATCCGCCCGGTCACTTCCGCGGGAAGGCCGGGGGCCGGGGTTTCCTCGATCAGTTTCTGGTGCCTGCGCTGCACCGAGCAGTCCCGCTCGCCCAGATGGATGCCGTTTCCGTGGCTGTCGCACAGAATCTGCACTTCGACGTGCCGCGCGGCGGTGAGGTACCGCTCCAGGTAGACCCGGCCGTCGCCGAACAGGATCCGGGCGTTCGCGCTGGTTTCCCGGAAGGCTCCGGCCAGCTCGCCCGGCCGCCACACCACGCGCATCCCCCGGCCGCCGCCGCCCGCGACTGCCTTGACGATCAGCGGATAGCCGATCTCGTCCGCCAGTTCGGCTGCCTGGCCGAGGTCGGCGACCGGCTCCACCGCGCCGGGCAGCAGCGGCAGGCCGGCCTCGGCCATCGCGGCCCGCGCGGCCGACTTGTCGCACAGCCGCCGCATCACGTCGGCCGGCGGGCCGATGAACACCAGGCCGCTGGCAGCACAGGCTTCGGCGAAGTCCGCGTCCTCGGAGAGGAACCCGTAACCGGGGTGGACCGCCTGCGCCCCGGAGTTGAGCGCCGCCTGGATCACCGCCGCCGCGTTGAGGTAGCTGCGTTTCGGAGCCGCCGGGCCGATCTGGACGACCTGATCGGCCAGTCTGGTCACCGCCGACTCGCGGTCGGCGCTGGAACACACGGCCACCGTCTCGATCCCGAGTTCCCGGCAGGCCCTCGCGATCCGCACGGCGATCTCGCCCCGGTTGGCGATCAGCACCCTGCCGAACCCGGTCACGACGGCCCGATCTCGAAGAGCCGCTGGCCGTGCTCGACCGGTTCGCCGTCGTCCGCCGGCACCGCGACGACCCGGCCGTCGCGATCCGCCTCCACCGGGATCATCAGCTTCATCGCCTCCACGATCCCCAACTGCTGGCCGGCTTGCACGATGCTGCCCACGTCGACGAACGGCTCCGCTCCGGGCGAGGGCGCTCGGTAGAAGACCCCCACCGTCGGCGCCGGGACGAACCAGTGTCCGGGCGGCGCCGTCCCGGCTTCTTCGCCGGCCGGCTCCGGCTGCGCCGGCCGCTCCGGTGCCGCCGCGGCGGTCCAGGCGAGTTCGATGTCGACCCCGCCCGCCCGGACGACCAGCGAGCTGGGTTTGCGCCCGTCTCGGGCCAGCAGTTCGGCGACAGCTCCGGCCGCCTCCCGCAGGACGTACTTGGTGAACTCGGCCTCGCTGTCGGCTGCCGCCGCGCCGTCCGCCAGGGAATGGCCCCAGGACCGCGCATTGCCGTTCTCCACGCTGACCGCACTCCTTTCGTCAGGCCCGAGCCGGGTCCGGCGCGCCGATCCGGCGAAACCGGCGGTGCCGCCGCTCGAGCAGTTCTGCCGCGGGCAGCTCCGCCAGCGCGGCGGCCACGGCGTCGCGCAGCCGGTTCGCCGCCGCGAGGTGATCGGCTTGCGCACCGCCCTCGGGTTCCGGGATCACCCCGTCGACCAGGCCCATCCGCAACAGCTGCCGCGCGTCCATCCGCAATGCGCGTGCCGCCTCGGGGGCCGCGGCGGCGTCCCGCCACAGGATCGCCGCGCACCCTTCGGGGCTGATCACCGAATACACCGCGCCCGAGCACATCAGGACCCGGTCGGCCACTGCCAGCGCCAGCGCCCCGCCGCTGCCGCCTTCGCCGAGGACGACCGCCACCGTCGGCACCGGCAGGCCGGCCATCAGCCGCAGGTTCTCCGCGATCGCGAAGGCCTGCCCGTGCTGCTCGGCCTCGACCCCGGGATAGGCGCCCGGCGTGTCGATCAGGCTGACCACCGGCAGCCGCAGTTTGGCCGCCAGCCGCATCAACCGGGCCGCTTTGCGGTAACCGGCCGGCGAGGCCATGCCGAAGTTCCGGCCGGCCAGTTCGGCGGCCGTGTGCCCTTTCTGGGTTCCCAGCAGGACCAGCGAAACGCTGCCGATGCGGGCCAGGCCGCCGATCAGTGCCGGGCAGTCTTTCCCGAGCCGGTCGCCGTGGAGTTCGACGAAATCGTCGAAGGCCAGCCCCGCGTAGTCCAGCGCGGTCGGCCGGGAGATCTCCCTGGCCTGCTGCACTGCCTGCCATGGGTCGCGTTCCGGCAGGCCCTCGGGCTCCGTCACGGTCGGCGATTCCCTGGAGAGGACAGTGAGATCCGGCGCGCGGAGCAGCCCGAGCAACCTGCCCAGCAAGGCGCGCAGCTCCCCGCGGGGACAGCGGATGTCCACGAATCCCTTGTCCAGCAACGCCTCCGCGGTCTGGAACCTCGCGGGCAGCGGCTGCTTCATGGTTTGCTCGATCACCCGGGGGCCGGCGAAACCGAGGCGGGCTCCCGGTTCCGCGACGATGATGTCGGCCAGCGTGGCGTAAGAGGCCGCCACGCCGCCGAACGTCGGGTCGGTGACCAGTGACAGCACGGGGATTCCGGCCGCGTCCAGCTGCCCGAGCATCTGGCTCGTCTTGGCCATCTGCAACAGCGACCAGGCGCCCTCCTGCATCCGGGCTCCCCCGGAGGCGCTCACGATCAGCAGCGGCGTCCGGCGGCGCAATGCCGTTTCTCCCGCTCTGGTGACGAGTTCGCCCACCGCGCACCCGAGGCTGCCGCCGAGGAACCGGAAGTCCATCACCGCCGCCACCACCGGATGCCCGTCGATCGTCCCGCTCGCGCACAGCACCGCCTCGGACAGGCCGGTGGCCTCCCTCGCCGCCGAGCGCCGCTGGGGATAAGGCATCGTGTCGTGGAATTCCAGTGGATCGGGATCGCCGAGATCGGCGTCCAGCGACCGGGCCGATCCCTCGTCGAACAGGGCGGCCAGCCGCTGCCCGGCGGTCATCCGCAGGTGCTCCCCGCAGTCCGGGCAGACCCGCAGTTCGCGCTCGAGGCGGCTGGCGAAGACCGCGGCGCGGCAGCGCGGGCACAGCACCCACTCCGCCGTCGCGGCGACCACCGGTGTGCCCACGATCAGTTTTCCCTTCGCCGGTAACGAAACGCGGTTTCCCGGCGGCCAGCATTCGCCGGGCCGATCGACGGACGGTCAAGCCCGGTTCGAAGCCGGCGGGTCCACCGGCGTTCCAAGTTCGCTCGAGTCCGTCCGGCCAGGCTCGCCTCGTGCAGCCTCGGCCGCCACCGGAACGGGGGCGAGGGCAGCGGAGGGAGACGCAGTGTCTGCGACGGACGTTGGCCGACGGGTCCTGGTGACCGGGATCGGCGTGGTGGCGCCAGGCGGGATCGGCGCCAAGCAGTACTGGGACCTGCTGACCGCCGGGCGGACGGCGACCCGGACGATCTCGCTGTTCGACGCGTCCCCGTTTCGCTCCAGGGTGGCCGCGGAATGCGATTTCGACGCCGAGGCGGCCGGGCTGACCCAGCGGCAGATCCGCAAATGGGACCGCACCACGCAGTTCGCGGTGGTGGCGGCGCGGGAGGCGCTGGACGACAGCGGGATCGTCGGCGAACTGGAACCCGAGCGCACCGGCGTGGCCATCGGCACGGCCTGCGGGATGACCATCAGCCTCGACCGCGAATACGCGGTGGTCAGCGACAACGGCAGCAAATGGGCGGTGGACGACGAGCACGGCGTTCCCTACCTCTACGACTATTTCCTGCCGTCGTCGATGGTCGCCGAGATCGCCTGGATGGCGCAGGCGGAAGGGCCGGCCGGCATCGTGTCCACCGGCTGCACTTCGGGGATCGACGTGGTGGGCCACGCCAGCGACCAGATCATCGACGGAGAAGCGGACGTGATGATCGCCGGGGCCTCGGACGCGGCCATTTCCCCGATCACGGTCGCCTGCTTCGACGCGATCAAAGCCACCACGCCGCGCAACGACGAGCCGGAAAGCGCCTCGCGGCCGTTCGACCGCACCCGCAACGGTTTCGCGCTGGGCGAGGGAGCGGCCGTTTTCGTCCTGGAGGAGGCCGAGCACGCCCGGCGCCGCGGTGCGCGCGCCTACGCCGAGATCGCCGGACATGCCGGGCGGTGCAACGCCTACAGCATGACCGGCCTGCGCTCCGACGGGAAGGAAATGGCCGCGGCGATCACCGCGGCACTGGACCGCGCCAGGGTCGGCCCGGCCGAAATCGACTACGTCAACGCGCACGGTTCCGCGACCAAGCAGAACGACCGGCACGAGACAGCCGCGTTCAAGGCCAGTCTCGGCGAGCACGCCTACCGAACGCCGATCAGCTCGATCAAGTCGATGATCGGCCACTCGCTCGGCGCGATCTGCTCGCTGGAGGTGGCGGCCTGCGCACTGGCGATCGAGCATTCGGCCGTCCCTCCGACAGCGAACCTGCGCGAACCCGATCCCGAATGCGATCTCGACTACGTGCCGCTGGTGGCCAGGGACCGGCGGCTGGACGTGGTGCTCAGCGTCGCCAGCGGATTCGGCGGGTTCCAGAGCGCGGTCGTGCTGGCCAAGCCGGGGCGGAACCGGTGAACGCCGCGCCGCGCCGCACCGCGCCGGTGGTGACCGGGCTCGGGGTGATCGCGCCGAACGGCGTCGGGGTGGCCGGCTACTGGGACGCGACGCTCTCCGGAGTCTCCGGGCTGGGGCGGATCAGCCGCTTCGACCCGGCGGGCTACGCAGCCGAGGTCGCCGGCGAGATCAACCTGGATTTCCCGCGGTACCTGCCCAGCCGGTTGCTGCCGCAGACCGACCACATGACCAGGCTCGCCCTGATCGCCACCGAGGAGGCGCTCGCCGACGCGAACGCCGACCCGAAGGAGTTGCCGGAGTACGCCGCCGGCGCGGTCACCGCGGCCTCGGGCGGCGGGTTCGAATTCGGCCAGCGCGAGCTGGAAGCGTTGTGGCACAAGGGCGGTCAGTACGTCAGCGCCTACCAGTCGTTCGCTTGGTTCTACCCGGTGAACACCGGGCAGATCTCGATCCGGCACGGAATGCGGGGCGCGGGCGGGGCTCTGGTGGCCGAGCAGGCCGGCGGCCTGGACGCCGTCGCGAAGGCGCGGCGGCACGTGCGCGCCGGCACACCGTTGATGCTCACGGGCGGTGTCGACGGTTCGCTGTGCCCCTGGTCGTGGATGTGCATCACGCGTTCCGGTGCGGTCAGCCCGGTGGCCGACGCCGAACGGGCCTACCTGCCCTTCGACCGTGCCGCTACCGGCAACGTGCCCGGAGAAGGCGGCGCGTTGCTGGTGATCGAAGACCCGGCCTTCGCCGCCGAACGCGGCGTCGACCGCTGCTACGGCGAGATCGCCGGTTACGCCGCGACCTTCGACCCGCGCCCCGGCTCCGGTCGGGAGCCGGGGCTGCGCCGGGCCGTGCTCACCGCACTGGCCGACGCCCGGGTCGCCCCCGGCGAGGTGGACGTGGTGTTCGCGGACGGCTCCGGCGTGCCGGAACTGGACCGGATCGAGGCGGAGACGCTCGCGGCTGTCTTCGGAGCCCGGGCGGTCCCGGTGACGGTCCCGAAAACGATGACCGGCCGGTTGCTCGGCGGCGGCTCGGCGCTGGACCTCGCGACCGCGGTACTGGCGCTGCGCGACCAGGTGATCCCTCCGACTGTCCACATTGACCACCCAGCCTACCCCGGCATCGTCGACCTCGTACGCGATCAGCCGAGAGAAGCCCGCTTGGCCACCGCGCTGGTTCTCGCCCGCGGGCACGGCGGTTTCAACTCGGCCGTGCTCGTGCGGCGGCACACCCCGGAAAACCAGGAAAGGAACCCTTTGCCATGACCGAATTCCGGATCGAAGAGCTGACCCGGCTGCTGCGCGAGTGCGCGGGCGAGGACGAGGCGATCGGCCTCGACGGGGACATCATGGACACCCTGTTCGACGATTTGGGCTACGACTCGCTGGCCCTGTTCAACACCGTCAGCCGGATCGAGCGCGACTTCCGGATCAGCCTGCCGGACGACACAGTGGCCGAGGCGAAGACGCCGCGGGCCTTGCTGCAGGAGATCAACGCTTGCCTCTCCCGGTCCGCCTAGTGTCCTGAATGGACTGTGCGGCCGCGGACCGGCACTCGAGAAAGGCAGTGGAATGTGCGGAATCGCCGGCTGGGTGGACTTCGGCCGCGACCTGAGGCGGGAACGCGCGACGGCACAGGCGATGACCGCCACCATGGCGTGCCGGGGCCCGGACGCCGAAGGCCTGTGGACGGACCGGCACGTCGCGCTGGGGCATCGCCGGCTGGCGGTCATCGACCTCGACGGCGGCCGCCAGCCCATGGCCGCCGAGGAGAACGGATCGGCGGTCGCCGTGCTGACGTTCTCCGGCGAGATCTACAACTTCCGCGAGCTGCGCGCGGAACTGATCTCGCACGGGCACCGCTTCCGCACCTCCAGCGACACCGAGGTGCTGCTCCGCGGCTACCTCCAGTGGGGCGAGGAGGTGACGGCCAGGCTGAACGGGATGTACGCGTTCGCCATCTGGGACGTGCCAGGAGAGCAGCTGCTGCTGGTGCGCGACCGCATGGGCGTCAAACCGTTGTACTACCTGCCCACCCGGACCGGAGTGCTGTTCGGGTCCGAACCGAAGGCCGTGCTGGCCAATCCCGTCGCCCCGCGCCGGGTCGGCGCCGACGGGCTGCGCGAGGTCTTCGACATGGTGAAGACCCCGGAAAGCGCGGTGTTCACCGGGATGCGCGAGGTGCGGCCGGGCCAGCTGGTCCGGGTCGGCGCGAACGGACTGGCGCGACGGCGGTACTGGGAGCTGACCGCGCACGAGCACACCGACGACCTGCCGGCCACGATCGCGACCGTTCGCGAGCTGCTGGCCGACACCGTGTCCCGGCAGCTCGTCTCCGACGTTCCGCTGTGCACGCTGCTGTCCGGCGGGCTGGATTCCTCCGCCGTGACGGCACTGGCCGCCCAGTCGCTGGCTGCTGAGGGCCGCGGGCCGGTGCGGTCGTTCTCCGTCGACTTCGCGGGCGCGGCCGAGACCTTCCAGCCGGACGCGGTGCGCGGCGCCGCCGACGCGCCGTTCGTCCGGGACCTGGCGCGGCACGTCGGTGCCGACCACACCGAGGTGCTGCTGGACAGCGCCGACCTGACCGATCCCTCAGTGCGGGCCGCGGTGCTGCGCGCCACCGACCTGCCGCCCGCGTACTGGGGCGACATGTGGCCTTCGCTGTACCTGTTGTTCCAGGCGGTGCGGACGCGCTCGACGGTGGCACTGACCGGCGAGGCCGCCGACGAACTGTTCGGCGGGTACCGCTGGTTCCAGAACCCCGGTGCGGTGCACGCGGACACCTTTCCGTGGCTGACCTCTGGTTCGGCACGCTACTTCGGCGGCATGGGCCTGCTCGATCCCGGCTTCCGGCAGAAGCTGGACGTCGAGGGCACCCGGACAGCGCGCTACCGGGAGGCGCTCGCCGAGGTGCCGCGGCTGCCCGGGGAGGACGCCGTGGACCGCCGGATGCGCGAGATCACCTATCTCAACCTGACCCGTTTCGTGCAGACCTTGCTCGACCGCAAGGACCGGATGAGCATGGCCGTCGGGCTGGAGGTGCGGGTGCCGTTCTGCGATCACCGGCTGGTGGAGTACGTGTTCAACGCGCCGTGGCGGCTGAAGCGCTTCGACGGCAGGGAAAAGAGCCTGCTGCGCGCGGCCGTGGCCGATCTGCTGCCGGAATCGGTGGTGCAGCGGGTGAAAAGCCCTTACCCGGCCACCCAGGACCCGGGGTACGAGGCGGCGCTGCGCGCCGAACTGGCGGAGGTGCTGGCCGACCCCGACGCTCCGGTGCTGCCGCTGCTGGACGTCGCGAAGGCGCGCAAGGCGGCACAGCGGCCGGTCGGCGAGGTCAGTTTTCCCTACGACCGCGGCAGTCTCGAGCTGGCCCTGTGGCTGAACCGGTGGCTGGATTCCTACCGCGTCACCCTCGACCTGTAAGGCCACGATCCCGTCGGCGGGCTGGGGCACGGTTTCGTTCGAGACCGCGCCCCAGCCCGTTTCGCCTTGCGCGGAATAGCGCGGAAAGCCTCCTCGCGGGCCCCGGCCGCCCGGACGGCAATCCACAGTTACGTCGGGTTAGCAGAATTATCAGTCGAACTAATGAGGGTACGAAATCTTCCGCCCGCGCCCGAATCGCGCGCGGTTCCCGCGGCCGCTGCGAACCTCGCGGCAGAGCGCGCTTATACAACCGGCGAGGAACCGGCCGTCCCTGCTAAGCTCGAGTCACGGATTCTCGATCCGGGACACGACCGGCTATCTAGCCGACGCCAAGTCGCGAAGGGAGCCAGGGGCATCGCGCGCAATAACGTCCGGGCACGACCAGCAAAACGGCAGCGCCGCATATTCGGCGCTTCACGCAAAAGCGAGGTACACATTCAATCCCGCCCACTATAACGGCCGGGGTTCCAGAGGGGAACTCACATGGGGGAAGCAAACGAATTCGTCACGATACTACTGGTCGAACCTCAGACCCTGCTCAGGGAAGCGCTCCGGGACGCGCTGGCCGGCGAGCAGGATCTGCTCGTGGTCGCCGACACCGGCGACCATCGGGCGGGGGTCGAACTCTCGGCCGAATTCCGGCCGGACGTGATCCTGATCGACCCGGGCTCCGACCCGGAGGCGATCGCCACTATCGCCACGTTGCAGAAATCCATTTCCCGGTCGAGGCTCATCGTCCTCGCCGGCGGCGACCATCCGCTGCTGCGGGACATCCTGTCGATGAATCCCAGCGGGTATCTCAGCAAGAACGTGACCCTGCGCGAACTCGTCGGCACCATCCGCATGGCGATCGCCCATCCGGAAGGAATAGTGGTGTCCGCGCCCAAGATCAGCCTCGCCCGCATCCGCCAGGAGACCCGGACCTCGCTGTCCGACCGGGAGGTGCAGGTCTTGCGCGAAGTCGCGGCCGGGCTCAGCAACGGGCAGATCGCGGCGAAGCTGCACCTGGCGGAGGGCACGGTGAAACGGCATCTGCGCAACATCTTCACCAAACTCGGCGCGGTGTCCCGGATCGACGCGGTGAACAAGGCGGTGTCGGCGGCGGTCATCGCCCCGCCGAACCTCACCGCCCTGCCCCGCCGCGCCCGCGGCTGAACGCTTCGCCGGACGGCGCGTCCGCCCCGCCCGGCGGGAGCGTTCCCGCTCCAGGCGCGGGCGGGGCGCGCCTGCCGCAAACCGGCGTCCGCGCGGGCGGAAACCGGCCGGCCCGGCATTCCCCGCGCGGATGTCCGGCGGCCTGCCGAATACTCCGAAAGTGACATTTCCCGGTGCGCATATCGGACCGCGGCCGATATCCTCCGACGCACCCCTCTGTCGCCGGATCAAAGTCATGGCTAGCGTGGTCGGGGTCCGCACAGAAAGGATTCCGCACCGATGGAATTCAGGCTACTGGGCCCAGTCCACGCCAGCGAGAACGGACGGCATTGCACGCCGAACGCGCCGAAAGTGCGGCAGGTGCTCACCCTGCTGCTGGCCCGCGCGAACCAGGTGGTCAACATCGACACCATCATCGACGAACTCTGGGGCGACCATCCTCCGCGCAGTGCTGTCACGACCACGCAAACCTACATCTATCAGCTGAGGAAAATGTTCATCGCGCGACTGGGAAAGGCGCCCGGCGAGCACAGGATCGAAACGCTCCAGCCCGGATACCTTCTGCACGTCGGACCCGACGAACTCGACGTGACGGTTTTCGACCGGCTGACGGCCGAAGCGCAACGGCGGCAGTCCGCGGGAGATCTGCACGGCTGCTTGGACCACACCGCCAAAGCACTGGCGTTGTGGTCGGGCAACGCGCTTTCCAACGTCGAAGCGGGCCGGATCCTGCAAAGCTATTCCACACATCTGGAAGACCGTCGCATCGACGCCAACGAACTGCGAATAGAAGCGGGTCTCGTGCTGGGACGGCACCGGGAGCTCATTCCCGAACTGCGATCGCTGGTCGCCGCGCACCCTTTCAACGAATGGTTCCACGCCCAGCTGATCTACGCGTTGAACAAGGCCGGACGCCGGGCCGCAGCACTGGAGGCATACCAGTCGGTGCGCACCCTGCTGGCCGACGAACTGGGCTTGGCGCCATCGGGGAAATTGCAGCAGGTCCACCAGGAGGTGCTGGCCGTCGAGGTCGCGCCGGCGCCTCGGCTCAAGGCCGTGAACGCCTAGTCCCGGCAGCCAGCACCCGCCGACCGGCCGGGCCGCTGGCTGCCGCGCGGTGCGGCTTCATCCGTCCCGCGCGCGAAAGCCCCGGTGCGCGGCCGCACTGAAAAGCGTTCCGCGACAACGAAATCTCACTGTCAGGCCGCCTCCCTCCCGTCGTCGACGCCTATCCGCCCCAGCCTTGCCGGGCGAACCTCACCCACGCCAGCCGCCCCGCGAACGGAGCCCGACGCCGCGGCCTGGCATGGCCGAACCTCGCCATGCCAGCCACCTCCCGCCGCTCCGAAGCCGCCCCGCGGCCAGGCGAGGCCGAACCTCAGACCGCCAGCCATCGCACACTCCGAAGCCTCCCCGCGAACAGAGCCGACACCACGCCCAGGCACGCCGAACCTCAGCCCGAATCCTGGCCGAGATCCTGACCGGCAGCCCGCAGCTGCTCGTCCAGCCTGCCGCGCAACGTGCGCAGCACCCGCAGGGTCGCTTCCAGGTCGCCGATCGGAATGGCGTCGGCCAGTTCGGTGGCCCACCGCTCCTCGATCGGCTCCAGTTCGTCGAGCAGATGCTTGGCCCGGGCAGTGAGGTGCACCAGCGGAGCGCGCCGGTCCCGCGGATTCGGCCCGACCTCGACCATTTCCTCGGCCTGCAGCCGGGCGACCGTCTGCTGCACGGCCTGCCGGCGCAGTCCGCGTTCCCTGGCCAGATGCGCCACCGTCTCCGGACCGTCGAGCAGCAGGCCCAGCACCTGCCACCGGGCCGACGTCAGCCCGACCTTCGCCGCCATCGCGTCCCCGGTGCGGACGAACCGGCCGTTGACCGCGAAGGTCTCGACGACGATGTCGTCGAGGAGCCGTCCGGCCGGCGTGAGCTCGTGCATGTCCCGACCATAGCTCATCCGCGCCCAAAAGCCGACAAGAGCTTGTCAAGTTCGCCCGTCCTCGCTACCGTCGAGAATGACAAGAGCTTGTCAATCAGCAGACGAGCTCGACAGGCCCCGGGCACGGCGCGGGGCACGTCCCCGGGCCATGGCCCCCGACCCGAAATCAGGAAGCAATGACGGATCCGGCACACAACGTCGACCAGGCCGCCGCGGCTCCGGTCCCCGGCGGGTTCACTCATCGGCAGATCCTCACCGCACTGTCCGGTCTGCTCCTGGCCATCCTGCTCGGAGCGCTGGACCAGACCATCGTGGCCACCGCGATGCGGACGATCGCCGACCAGCTGCACGGCGAAACCGTTCAGGCGTGGGCGACCACGGGCTATCTGATCGCCTCCACTGTCGCGATGCCGCTCTACGGCAAGCTTTCCGACCTCTACGGCCGCAAACCGCTGTACATGAGTGCCATCGCGGTCTTCGTGCTCGGTTCGATCGGGTGCGTGCTCGCCGATTCGATGGTGCTGCTGTCACTGGCCAGGGTCGTCCAGGGCCTCGGCGGAGCAGGGCTGATGTCGTTGCCCACAGCCATCATCGGCGACATGGCTCCGCTTCGCGACCGCGCCCGCTACTTCACCTATTCCACCGTGGTCTGGGTGGCGGCCAGCGTGATCGGCCCGCTCGTCGGCGGCGCTTTCGCGGGCACCGCGACGATCCTGGGGATCAGCGGATGGCGCTGGGCCTTCCTGATCAATATTCCGCTGGGGCTGCTCGCGCTGTTCACCGTGCACAAATCGCTGAAGCTGCGGCATCAGCGGGTCGAGCAGCGGATCGACTACGGCGGATCGCTGGCGCTGGCGCTGGGCATCGTCCCGCTGCTGATCGTGGCGGAGCAGGGGCTGGACTGGGGCTGGACGTCGGGCCTGTCGGTCGCTCTTTACGGCGTCGCCGCCGCCGGCCTGATCGCGTTCGTGCTGTGGGAGCGGCGGATGGGCGTCGCGGGCATCCTTCCGCTGCGGCTGTTCCGGCGAGGCGGCATCACGTTGTGCGTAGCGGTGGCTTTCACCGTCGGCGTCGGCATGTTCGGCACCATCACGATTCTCCCGCTCTATCTGCAGCTCGTGCACGGAATGAGCCCGACCTCAGCGGGCCTGATGATCATCCCGTTCATGGGCGGCGCGGTGGTCTCGCAGGGCAGCGCCGGCGTCATCATCAAGGCCACCGGCCGGTTCAAGCCGCTGGCGCTGGCCGGGCTCGGCTCGATGGCGGCCGGGCTGCTGGGCATGTCCTTTTCCGGGCCGGCCACGCCGCTGTGGGCGACGATCCTGCTGGTCGCCTGGATCGGTCTCGGCATCGGCATCGCCATCACCGTGATCACCCTGGCGGCGCAGAACTCCGCGCCGGAAAGCGAAATGGGCGTGGCCAACGCCTCGGCGAGCATGTTCCGCCAGCTGGGCGCGAGCTGCGGGATCGCCGCGCTGCTGACCGTGCTGTTCGCCGTCACCTCGTCCCGGCTGAGCGAGCTGCTGAACAGCGGCGACAACGCTTTCCGGCAAGCCCTGCAGGATCCGGTCGTGCTGAGCAACCCGGCGAACAGCAAACTGCGCGACCTCGCGCAGGCCGGCGGCGGCAACGGGATCAACCTGAACGACATGTCGTTCCTGCACGACCTCGACCCGCGGCTGTCCCGTCCGCTGGTGGACGCCTTCGCGAGCGGCTGCCACTGGATGTTCCTCACCGCAAGCATCGTGCTCTGGATCGGGTTCCTGATGACCTGGTTCCTCCGGGAACTGCGGCCGGACACCCCGCTCGAACCGGTGGACGACGAGTACTGATCCCCTTTCGCGGCAACGGGAACCGGCCGGATTCGACTCCGTCTCGAACCGCGCGCCCTACGGTTGCGGACCGAGTCTTCCTCCGTGCGCGGCAGAAATCCGCCGGTCCCGCCGAGGGACCGGGGCGCGAAGCCGGGCACCGTCCACAGTCAGGAGCGGCCGAAATGATCGGTGAACTTCCGCAGTTTCCGTGGGACGCCATCGCCGCGCACCGCAAGCGAGCGCTGGAGCATCCGGACGGAATCGTCAACCTCGCCCTCGGCGAGCCCGTCGACCCGGTGCCGGAGCTGATCCAGCAGGCGCTGCGGGCGGCGGCCGACGCCCCCGGCTACCCGCCGAGCGAAGGCATTCCGGAGCTGCGCGAGGCGGCGGCGGTCTGGCTGGCGCGCAGGCACGGCGTGACGGTCGACCCCGGCGCGGTCATCGCCGCCGCCGGGACCAAGGAACTGATCGCCTGGCTGCCCACGATGGCCGGGGTCCTGCCCGAGGACGTGATCGCGCTGCCGGAATTGTGCTTCCCCACCTACGAGGTGAGCGCGCGGCTGGCGTGCGCGACCGCGGTGCCCGCGCCGACGCCGATGGCGATCGCCGGCAAGGCGCCGCGCGTCGTCTGGCTCAACTCCCCGTCCAACCCGGACGGCCGGGTGCTTTCCGCAGGCCAGCTGCGGGAAATCGTGGCCTGGGCACGGGAGCACGGAAGCCTCGTGGTCAACGACGAGTGCTATCTGGAGTACGGCTGGGACTGCCAGCCCACCTCCATCCTGGCCCCGGAGGTGTGCGGGGGCAGTCACGAGGGACTGGTCGCCGTGCACTCGCTGTCCAAACGATCCAATCTGGCCGGTTACCGGGCCGGCTTCGCCGCCGGAGACCCGAAAGTGATCTCGAAGCTGCTTTCGGTGCGAAAACAGGCCGGCCACGTCGTCCCGGCTCCGGTGCAGGCCGCGATGATCGCGGCGCTGAACGACGACGAGCACGTGACCGGGCAGCGCGCGCGGTACCGCCGCCGGCGCGACCGGTTGCGGTCCGCCCTCGAATCGGCGGGATTCCGGATCGAGGGCTCCCGGGCGTCGCTGTTTCTCTGGGCCACCCGGGACCAGGCGTGCTGGACCACCCTCAAGGAACTGGCGGAGCTCGGAATTCTGGTCGCCCCCGGCGAATTCTACGGGCAGGCCGGTGCACGGCACGTCCGCATCGCGTTCACCGCGACGGACGAACGCATCGAGTCGGCCGTCGAACGAATCAGGGGCAACTGGCCCGGGCCCGCACCGTCATGAAGCAGCGGACAAGGAGCACCCATGCAACGACACTGGTCTGACGACCCTGCCGAGGAAATGAGCTACGAGATCCACGGCCAGCTGTTCGGCGGCTTCACCGGGCAGGTGATCCGCGCCTTCGCCGACCTGCGCGTGGCCGATCTGCTGGACACCGGCCCGGCCTCGGTGCCGCAGCTGTGCCGCGCCATCGGCGCCGACGAAAACGCACTGTCGAGCTTTCTGTCGGTCTGCGTCTCCCTGAACCTGGTCCAGGCGGACGAGGACGGGCTGCTCGCGGTGACCGACCGCGGCCGGCTGCTCGCCTCCGACGCCTTCGACGCGAAACTCGCCCGGTTCCTGGCCTCCCCCGGGGCGAACCGGAGGTTCGAGCAGATCGCCGATCTGGTCCGGACCCGCGAGCCGGCGGACTCCCCTGCCGACGCGGGGATTTATCCCTACCTCGCCGAGGACAGCGCGGCGCAGGCGGCGTTCGTCGACCTGATGGGTGAGTTCTCCGCCGGGTGCGCACCGGATCTGCTCTCGTGCTACGACTTCTCCCGGCACGACCGGATCGTCGACGTGGGCGGCGGCAACGGGACCTTGCTCAGCCACATCCTGCGCGCCGCGCCGCAGGCGACCGGAGTTCTCTACGAACAGCCGGGGGTGCTCGATCTGGCGAGGTCCTCGGTCGATCCGCGGATCGCCGAGCGGATCGAGTTCACCGCCGGGAACTTCCTGGACAAAGTCCCGCCCGACGGCGACCTCTACCTTCTCAAGAGCGTGCTCTGCGACTGGGACGACCGGGAAGCCGGGCAGATCCTGGCGAACTGCCACCAGGCCGCGCCCCCGGGAAGTACTCTCCTGGTCGTCGACTGGTCCTGCCCCGCCCGCCCGCCGGCGGGGATCTCGACCGACGAGACGGTATTCCGCAATCTCTTCCTGCGCAGCATTTTCGGCGGCAGGCTGCGTTCGCTGTACGAATTCCGCACCATCGTCACGGAGGCCGGTTTCGACCTCACTCAGGTGCTTCCCGAGTTCTCGACCGGATCTTCGTTCGGTCCGCCGAGTCCGTGGAATCTCATCGTCGCGCGACGGTGACCCCCGCCGCCGCCCTGGCCGCGCCCGAGCGGGACGCGGCCAGGACGGTCCGGTCCGGTCGCACACCGGGCAAGGACCGCCGGGAGTGCACCGCGGTCAGTCCTCCGTCCGGTCGTCCGGCGCGGTCGCTTCGAACAACGCGATCGAGCCGTGCACCCGGATCCGGTAGTCGGCGAATCTGGCGGCCAACTCTGCCTCCAGCCCGTCCAGTGAATCCTCGGCGTTGCTCATCGAGCCGTCTTCGTTGAAGGACTGCAGCGCTTTCACTGCCAGCCTGCCGTGCCGCACGCCGCGACCCAGCACCGTCGAACCGAAGACCCGTCCGCCGGGCCGGACGCAGGACAGCACGTGGTCGATCGCGGTCGCCTTGTGCGGCATCCCGCCGGGCAGGCAGTGCAGCAGCAGGTTCAACCCGGCCGAGTCGAACCGCTCCGGGCCGAGTTCCAGCGGGGCCAGCACATTCCGCCGGTACAGCGCCGGAGCGTACCGCCGGATCCGGCGGCCCGCGGTGCGCAACACGTTCTCGTTGAGGTCCACCAGCGCCACCCGCGGCTCCCGCACCGGGAACCAGCAGCGGTCCAGGAAGAATCCCGTACCCGGTCCCAGATCGAGATGCCGGGCGCCCACGTTGCGGTCGTAGAGCCGCAGCATGATCCCGCGCGGGCAGCGCCACACCGCCGAGCAGACGCACCCGAGCACCCACTGGTCGTAGACGCTCAGCAGAAATCCGCCGTATCCGGCCGCACCGGCGCGCACGTCCTCCGGCACGTCCGGATCGGCGACCCCGTCCCGGATCACCTTTTCCGCCATGCGCATTTCCTCCGCATCCGGTTCAGAAGCCGGCGAGTTTCTCGGCGTACTCCTTCGTCAGGCGCAGGTTGCCCGTGCTGTTGGCACTGAGCACCCGGCGCAGGTACCGGCGGGCGCCCTCGACAGTCATCCCCTCGCCCAGCAGGTGCAGCCCGTCCGGCCGGATCGTCGCGGTGTGCCGCGACGTCACGACGACGCCCTCGCGCGTCTCGGTGAACGCCCAGTGCCCGGTGTGCGCGGTCATCGTCTTGGGCGGCTGGATCTGCTTGTAGCCGATCTTGCGCCGCGGCAGGCAGACCCGCACCGACCGGGTGGCGTGGCGGGACCCGTCCGCGGAGAGAGTGTCCATGTCGAAGAACTGGATGTTCTCGACTTTCTCGGTCATGTCCAGCCGGGTCACGTGCGGGATCCGGCCCGGCCATTTGTCCGCCTCGTACAGGTAGGCGTAGGCGTCCTCCACCGAGCCGGCGACGAACAGCGGATCGTCGAAGGAAACGGTCAGCTCCTGCAACTCGTCGCGGTGCTCCGCGGCGTATTTCAGCGTCGCCAGGTATCCGGCGGCCCCTCGGCGCATGGCTGCCAGGCTCGTGGCGGCCAGCTCCTCGTCCGGCTCGGACAACGCGAACTCGTGGTACATCCGCACCACCGTGCCGCCGTCGCTCTGCGGTTCGATGATCCACCCTCCGCCGGCTTCGGCGAACGGCGGTTCCGCGGGCTGATGGGCGAAGGTGATCCGGTCCTCGTCGTAGAGCCTGCGGCGCAGCCGGCGCACCCGCACCTCGTCGTCGCCCGCCAGCGTCCACTGCTGGACCAGATCGCCTTCCTGGTCGCGGCAGAGCACCTCGGCGTGCACCGCGGGCGGGTGCAGCTGGACCCAGCCCTCGACGTCGGTGATCAGGCCGCGCACGACCCCGGCCGGTGCGGCCACCCGGATGCGCTCCTCCGTGGTGTGCCTCGTGTGTGTCAACACTGATCAAGTCCCTTCGTCGGCGGAGACGTCGCCCCACCACGGTCGAGGTGGTCTTTGGAGCGCCGATCGAGCACGGCTCGACCTCGCGGCGGGCGGCCCGTGCTCCACGGCGGCTCCATCGCGGATCGACCGGCGCGTGGCACGGTCGCTGCGCGCGCGGGCGCCAAGCCAGCGGAAGGAGATCGCCGTGCCGACCCAGACCGACCAGCAATCCGAGGAAATCGCGTTCGACCGGCTCTACGCCGAAGTGCAGCAGTTCTACGCCCGGCACATGCACCTGCTGGACTCCGGTGCCGCCCGGGAATGGGCGGAAACGTTCACCGAGGACGCCTTGTTCCACCTGCCGTCCCGTTCGCAGCCGGTGCGGGGAAGGGCGGCACTGGCGTCCAATGTGGCCAAAGCAGTCGGAGAGATGGCGGCGGCGGGCGAGGTGCAACGGCACTGGCACGGAATGGTCGCTGTCACGCCGCGCGCTGACGGTGCCGTGCACGTCCGTTGCTACGCACTAGTGTTCAGCACCCATCGCGGCGGCACACCGCAGCTGTACCGAACCTGTGTCTGCGAGGACGAACTGGTGCGAGTGGACGGTCAGCTGCTGGTGAGCGAACGCCGGGTCACCCGAGACGACTTGCCCTGACCCGTTTCGCGCCGCCGGGCCGGACGGTCTGCCCCGTCC
>NZ_JBSHAM010000092.1:0-31329 GCF_053611505.1 Amycolatopsis sp. NPDC054798
TCCCCGGGCGGTGTTGGCCGACGGCGGTCGAATCGGCGAACCCGCCGCCGACTAGCATCAGCGGAAGCCGTTTCAGTCACTTCTCCCGAAGGAGCACGATCGTGTCCCAACCGTCGTCAGTTGCCGCCGTACCCGCCCCGCGCGTGGTGGTGCCGGCGGGCACTACGGCGGGCGCCGCGGTGCGCGAAGCCGGGCTGCCCACCAAGGGCCCGGACACGATCGTCGTCGTCCGCGACGCCGACGGGAAACTGCGCGACCTCGCGTGGGCCCCGGAAGCCGAGGCCCAGGTCGAAGCCGTCGCGGCGAACACCGAGGACGGCCGCAGCGTGATCCGGCACTCCGCCGCGCACGTGCTCGCTCAGGCCGTGCAACAGGAATTCCCGGACGCCAAGCTCGGCATCGGCCCGCCGGTGCGCGACGGCTTCTACTACGACTTCGCCGTCGAAAAGCCGTTCACGCCCGAGGATCTGCAGAAGCTCGAGAAGCGGATGAAGCAGATCGTCAAGGGCGCGCAGCAGTTCTCGCGCCGCGTGTTCGCTTCCACCGACGAGGCGAAGGCGGAGCTGAAGGACGAGCCGTTCAAGCTCGAACTGGTGGACATCAAGTCCGATGTGGACGCTGTGGACACCAGCGAGGTCATGGAGGTCGACAGTTCCTCCTCGGGCGAGCTGACCATCTACGACAACCTCGACCCGCGCACCAAGGAACGCGTGTGGAGCGACCTCTGCCGCGGCCCGCACGTGCCGACCACTAAGTTCATCCCGGCCTTCAAGCTCACCCGCGTCGCCGCCGCGTACTGGCGCGGCAACGAGAAAAACCCGCAGCTGCAACGGATCTACGGCACCGCGTGGGAGTCGGCCGAGGCGCAGGACGCCCACCTCGAGCGCCTCGCCGAGGCGGAGCGCCGCGACCACCGCAAGCTCGGCGCGGAGCTGGACCTGTTCTCCTTCCCCGAGGAGATCGGCTCCGGCCTGCCGGTGTTCCATCCCAAGGGCGGCATCATCCGCCGCGAGCTGGAGAACTACTCGCGCCGCAGGCACGAAGAAGCCGGCTACGAGTTCGTGAACACGCCGCACATCTCCAAGGGCGACCTGTTCCACACCTCCGGGCACCTCCCGTACTACGCGGACACGATGTTCCCGCCGGTGCAGTTCGAGGAAGAGGACTACTACCTCAAGGCCATGAACTGCCCGATGCACAACCTGATCTTCCGCTCGCGCGGGCGGTCGTATCGCGAACTGCCGTTGCGGCTGTTCGAATTCGGCACCGTCTACCGCTACGAGAAGTCCGGCGTCGTGCACGGCCTCACCCGCGTGCGGGGCCTGACGATGGACGATTCGCACATCTACTGCACCAAGGAGCAGATGCCGTCCGAGCTGCGGTCGCTGCTCAAGTTCGTGCTGGACCTGCTCGCCGACTACGGCCTCTCCGACTTCTACCTCGAACTGTCCACCCGCGGGGACTCGGACAAGTTCATCGGCGAGGACTGGGAGTGGGAGGAGGCCACCGAGACGCTGCGCCAGGCCGCCGTCGACTCCGGCCTCGAACTGGTGCCGGACCCGGGCGGCGCGGCCTTCTACGGCCCGAAGATCTCGGTGCAGGCCAAGGACGCCATCGGCCGCACCTGGCAGATGTCGACCATCCAGCTGGACTTCAACCAGAACAAGCGGTTCGGCCTGGAGTACACCGCCTCCGACGGCAGCCGCCAGCGGCCGATCATGATCCACCGCGCGCTGTTCGGCTCGATCGAGCGGTTCTTCGGCGTGCTGACCGAGCACTACGCGGGCGCGTTCCCGGCGTGGCTGTCGCCGGTGCAGACGGTCGCCATCCCGATCACCGCCGACCAGGTCGAGTACCTGCGCGGCGTCGAGAAGGCGTTGCGCGCCAAGGGAATCCGCGTCGAGGTCGATGCGAGCGACGACCGGATGCAGAAGAAGATCCGCACGCACACCACGCAGAAGGTGCCGTTCCTGCTGCTGGCCGGCGCGAAGGACGCGGAGGCGGGCGCGGTGTCGTTCCGGTTCCGCGACGGCGGCCAGATCAACGGCGTCCCGGTGGACCAGGCGGTCGAGGCGATCGCCGAATGGGTCGCGAGGCGGGAGAACGCGTCGCCGTCGGCCGAAGCCGTGGAGAAGATCCTGAAGTGACCGAGCCGGAACTCGTCGAACAGGACGGGGTCGGGGTCCCGGACGCGCTGCAGCGGCTGTGGACCCCGCACCGGATGGCCTACATCCGCGGCCAGGACAAGCCGGACGGCGACGAGCCCGGCGGCTGCCCGTTCTGCCGCCTGCCCGGCCTCGGGGACGACAAACGCGCGCTGATCGTCGCCCGCGGCGAAACGGTGTTCGCGGTGCTGAACCTGTACCCGTACAACCCGGGGCACCTGATGGTGGTCCCGTACCGGCACGTCGCGGACTACCCGGACCTCACCGCCGGGGAGACGCGCGAGCTGGCGGAGTTCACCCAGCACGCGATGGGCGTGATCCGGGAGGTCTCGGCGGCGCACGGGTTCAACATCGGGATGAACCAGGGCGTGATCGCCGGGGCGGGCATCGCCGCGCACCTGCACCAGCACCTGGTGCCGCGCTGGGGCGGCGACGCCAACTTCATGCCGGTGATCGGGCACACGAAGGTGCTGCCGCAGCTGCTCGGCGAAACCCGGGACCTGCTCGCGGGCGCGTGGTGAGGCCGGTCGCGCGGCGGTAATTGAGTGCTCAATCAGCGTATGATGGCGTTATGTCCGAACCACGCTGGCTGACCGACGAAGAGCAGCGGGTCTGGCGCGCTTACGCCCAGTCCAGCTCGCTGCTGCACGCCCACCTCGAAGGACAGCTGCAGCACGAATCGGGCATGCCGCACACGTACTACGAGGTGCTCGTCGCGCTGTCCGAGGCCGAGGGCTGGCGGCTGCGGATGAGCGAACTCGCGTCGGTGCGCGGTTCGTCGCGCAGCAGGCTGTCGCACGCGGTGGCCCGGCTGGAGGCGAAGGGCTGGGTCCAGCGCGAGTCGTGCCCCACGGACAAGCGCGGGTCGTGGGCGGTGCTCACCGACGCCGGATTCGCCGCGCTGGCCGACGCCGCGCCCGGGCACGTCGAGGCGGTCCGGGAAACGCTCTTCGACCAGCTGAGCGCCGAGCAGGTGCGCCAGCTGGGCGAGATTTCCGAGGCGATCCTGGCCGGGCTGCGGCCCAGGTGCCAGGCCGTCCGGGAGGCCGAGGAGGCGGCGGCGGAGGCGGCCGGATTCGCCGCGCCGGTCGCCGAACTGCCGAAATCCGGCTGACGTTCCGGCGGGTCGCGGGCGGGCGGGTCCGGTTCGGACAGCGGGGTCGATAGGCTTTCGTCGCCCACCCGCCCCCGAATCAGGTGCACAGACGAGGAAGATGCTCAACATTTTCGCCCGTGCCTCGGTCTCCCGCGTGACGGACCCGATCGGCGCCGCCCTGGTCCGCGCCGGACTGACCCCGAACGTGATGACCGTGCTCGGCACCGCGGGCGCCGTCGCGTGCGCGCTGGCGTTCTTCCCGCAGGGGATGCTGCTGTGGGGCACGTTCACCGTGTGGGGCTTCGCCATGCTCGACCTGCTCGACGGCGCGATGGCGCGCGCCCGCGGGTACGGCACGCCCTTCGGCGCCGTTCTTGACGCGACGTGCGATCGCCTGGTCGACGGCGCGCTGTTCGCCGCGATCGCGTGGTGGTGCTTCGTGCAGGACCACAACAACCGGGCTGCGGCCGCCGCGCTGATCTGTCTCGTGCTGGCCCAGGTCATTTCCTACGTGAAGGCGCGCGCCGAAGCGTCCGGCCTCGAAGCCGACGGCGGGCTGGTGGAACGCGCGGAGCGGCTCATCATCGCCCTGGTCGGCACCGGGCTGCACGGACTGGGAGTGCCTTACACCGTCGAGATCACGCTGTGGCTGCTCGCCGTGCTGTCGGTGATCACGCTGCTGCAGCGGGCGGCGGCGGTGGCGAGCGCGGCGCGGGCGGCCGCGGCGAAACAGGCCGATTCCTCGGCGGGCGGGGCGCAACCGTGAGCACACTGTCCCAGCGGCTCAGCGAGTTCGGCTACGCGACGGGCTGGCGGTTCGTCCGGCGGCTGCCGCGGTCGTTCGGGTCGGCGACGTTCGCCTTCGGCGCCGACATGGCCGCCCGGCGCGGCGGCGGGGGCGTGCGGCAGCTGCGCGCGAATCTCGCCCGGGTGGTGCCGCAGGCCGGGGAAGCCGAACTGGACGAGCTGGTCCGCCGGGCGATGCGGTCGTACGCGCGGTACTGGTTCGAGACGTTCCGGCTCCCGGCGATGGACCACGAGGCGGTCGCGAAGCAGGTGACGGTGACCGGCGCGGAGAACATCGACGCCGCGCTCGCCGAGGGCAACGGCGCGGTGATGACGCTGCCGCACAGCGGGAACTGGGACATCGCGGGAGTCTGGCTCGCCAGCTACGCGGGCACCTTCACCACGGTCGCGGAGCGGCTCAAACCCGAGTCGCTGTACCGCCGGTTCGTGTCGTTCCGGGAATCGCTCGGTTTCGAGATCGTGCCGCTGACCGGCGACAGCGCGGCGATGCGGCTGCTGCTGCGGCGGCTGCGCGAGAACAAGGTGGTGGTCCTGCTGGGGGACCGGGACCTGACGTCGTCCGGGATTCCGGTGCGGTTCTTCGGCGAGCGCACGCACCTCCCGCCCGGCCCGGCGCGGCTCGCCGCCACCACCGGCGCGGCGCTGCTGCCGACCGGCTGCTGGTTCACCGAGGACGGCTGGGAGATCCGGATCCATCCGCGCATCCGCGTCACCGCGCGGGCCGAGGTGCCCGCGGCGACGCAGGCGCTGGCCGACGTGTTCGCCGGCGACATCGCCGCGCATCCGGCCGACTGGCACATGCTGCAGCCGTTCTGGCCCGCCGACGCGGCCGCGACGGCGCTGGAAGAAGCGAGCTGACCCGGGTGGCGCGCGGGTTGAAGATCGGGATCGTGTGCCCGTACTCGTTCGACGTCCCCGGCGGGGTCCAGGGGCACGTGATCGACCTGGCGCGGGCGCTGCTCGAGCGGGGGCACCAGGTGTCGGTGCTGGCTCCGGCGGACGAGGACGCGCAGCTGCCGGATTTCGTGCACCCCGCGGGCAAAGCCCTGGGGATCCCGTACAACGGCTCGGTCGCGCGGCTGCAGTTCGGGCCGGTGTCGTACGCCCGGGTGCGGCGGTGGATCCGGGACAACGGCTTCGACGTGCTGCACCTGCACGAACCGGCCGCGCCGAGCCTGTCGCTGCTGGCGCTGAAGGTCGCGGACGGGCCGATCGTGGCCACCTTCCACACCGCGACGACGCGCTCGCGGACGCTGTCGGCGTTCCAGCCGGTGCTGCGCCCGCTGCTGGAGAAGATCACCGCGCGGATCGCGGTGTCCGCGCTGGCCCGGCGGGTGCAGGTGGAGCACGCGGGCGGCGACGCGGTGGAGATCCCGAACGGGGTGGATGTCGAGTTCTTCTCCCGTGCCCTGCCGCTGGACGGCTACCCGCGCGCGGGCGGGACGATCGGGTTCGTCGGGCGGTTCACCGAGTCGCGCAAGGGCATGGACGTGCTGCTGGAGGCCGCGCGGCGGCTGCTGCCGGAGTTCGAGGACCTGCGGCTGCTGGTGGTCGGCCGCGGCGAACCGGACCAGCTGCGGCGGATGGCCGGGCCGCAGCTGTGGCCGCACATCGAACTGCTGGGCCAGGTCGACGATGAGACGAAGGCCCGGGCGCTGCGCAGCGTGGACGTCTACTGCGCGCCTAATACCGGCGGCGAAAGCTTCGGGATGATCCTCACCGAGGCGATGGCCGCGGGCACTCCGGTGCTGGCCAGCGGCCTCGATTCGTTCCGCCGCGTCCTCGACGACGGCCGCGCCGGAATGCTCACCACGACCGGAGACCCGGCGTCGCTGGCCGACGGCCTGCGCGAACTGCTGGGCGACCCCGCGCACCGGGCGTCGCTCGCGGCCGCGGCGGGCGAGCGGGTGACGGCGTACGACTGGGCGGTCGTGGTGACCCAGGTGCTGCGGGTGTACGAGACGGCCATCGCGGCGGATCCCCGGCTGGTCGCGGCGGGGGAGCGGGAGCTGGCGTGACGGTGCTCGTGTGGCTGCTCGTGGCGGTGGCCGCGGTCGTGGTGCTCGGCGGGCTGTTCCTGGTCGCGACCGCGAACCGGCTCGACCGCCTGCACGTCCGGACCGACGCCGGCTGGGCCGCGCTGGAAGCGGCTCTCGCCCGCCGGGCCGTGGTAGCCCGGGCGGCCGCCGCGGTACTGCGCGACGGCGCCGATCTGCACGCCGCGGCCGCGCGGGCGGAAGACGCCCCGCGGCCGGACCGCGAGGCCGCGGAAAACGAGCTGACCCTGGTACTGGCACGAATCGACCGGTCGCGGCTGCCGGTGGTGCTCGCCGAGGAACTGACCGACGCCGAACACCGGGTCGTCATCGCGCGCCGCGTGCACAACGACGCGGTCCGGGACACGCTGGCGCTGCGACGGCGCCGGAAGGTGCGGTACTTCAAGCTGGCCGGGACCGCGCCGCTGCCGGAGTACTTCGAATTCGCCGAACCGGACCTCTGAGGCAGACTGAGGCGCATGACGACCGAACCCGATGCCTGCGCCGTCGCACACGGCGAGGTCGAAGAACCGCCCGCCGAACGGACTTTGGTGGCCGTGTTCGCCTCGCCGGTCGCCCAGTACCTGCTGCGCTACGCCGCCGACCTGGGTTACCACGCCGTGCTTTTCGAGCCGGACGAGGCGCGCGCCAGCGACGCTCCGGACGGGATCGAGGTCCGCACGACCGCGCCCTCGCCGGGGCCGGACGCGGACGTCGTGGTGACGGATCATCACCGGCCGGAGCTGGGGCCGGTCCTGCAGGCCGCGCTCGCGGTGCCGACGCGGTGGGTGGGCGTGCTGGGCAACCCGCGGCATCCGGGGCCGCACGTGGAAGCGCTGCGGGGGCTGGGCGTGGCGGAACCGGACATCGCGCGGGTGCACCGGCCGGTCGGGCTGAACATCGGCTCGCGGACCCCGGCGGAGATCGCGATCGCGACGCTGGCCGGGCTGGTGGCGGACCGGAACGGGCGGCCGGGCGGGTTCGAGTTCTGACCCGGCGGGGTCAGGGCTGCTCGTTCAGCACTCCGAAGGGAATGTGCACGCTCGGTACCCGGGTGGTGGTGCTGAGGTGCCGGATCTGATCGTCGAAGAAGATGTGCGGCTTCAGCACGTCGATGACAGTGCCCTTCTCGATCCCGCCGAGGAAGAAGGCTTCGTTCACGGTGGCACCCCAGTTCTTGAGACTGGTGACCGCACGCTCGTGGGACGGCGAGTTCCGTGCGGTGACAAGGGAAATACGAAGACGCTTATGGTATCCGGGTTCGTCCTGGAGGCGTTTCCGCTCGAGTTCCTGCAGCCGGTTGAGCCCGGCGAGGAAATCCTTCAGCGGTCCGGGCAAATGCGGTGTCGCGGCGTTGGCGGTCTCGTAGCTGTGGAACTCCGGGAGACTGCCGTTCTGCATGACCTGCTCCGATTTGTCGTCGGCCAGGACGCCGTCGAAGTCGAAAGCGACCCGTAGTTCGTCGCCCTCGTCGTCCACGAACGACGACTCCATCACCCGTCCCGCCGGGAGACCTTGCCCGAGAGCCTGACGGACATCGTTCTTGTTGGCGGAGAGGAAAAGTGACATGTTGAGCGCCCCCATGTAGGCATACGGAGACCGGCCCTGCGTGAAAATCGCCCGGGTGATCGGCAATCCGTGGTGCTGGATCGACCTCATCACCCGGAGTCCGGTGTCCGGGCTGTTGCGGGAGAGGACCATGACCTCGACCGGGGGATCATCCTCTTCCGCAAGGTTGTTCAGCGACAGCAGGCGCCTGATGAAGGGAAAGGCGAAACCCGGTCCCAACGGATTGCCGAGGTTGTCTTCCTGGTAGGCCCGGTATGCGTCTTCCCCTTGCGATTTGAAGACCGTATCGGATTCCTGGAGGTCGAACAGAGCGCTCGAAGCCACACCCAGGACAAGCCGATTAGTCAGTTCGTAAGACATTTCCGTCCGCCCGTCTTCTCGGCCCGACATTGCCGTCGAGCGTTCATCGAGAAGGTCGCGGGCCATCCAGCGAGTGTTGCTCTCCGTAACTGACGGAAATCCGATCCGCCGCCGAGTCGTGACCCGGAACCGGGGGAGGCGAACCACCGCCCGCCTCCCCGCCCCGGGTCAGGTCGGCACCACCGCCCCCTCCGGCATGGGCTCGAACCGCGCGTGCCGCCGCGTGAACGTAGCTGTCCCCGACGTCAGCGACCGCAAATCCACCGCGTACCGCAGGAGTTCCGCCGCGGGAACCTCCGCGTGCACCACGGTGTGCCCGCCCTCCCCGGATTCCGTGCCCAGCACCCGGCCGCGGCGCGACGACAGGTCGCCCAGCACGGTGCCCAGGTGTTCGTCCGGCAGGCTCACCTCGACCGTGTCCAGCGGTTCCAGCAGCGAGATCCGGCTGGCCGCCGCGGCTTCCCGCAGTGCCAGCGCGCCCGCGGTCTGGAACGCGGCGTCCGATGAGTCGACGCTGTGCGCCTTCCCGTCGGTCAGCGTCACGCGCACGTCCACCACTGGGTAGCCGTCCTGGACGCCGCGTTGCAGTTGCGCCCGCACGCCCTTCTCGACGCTCGGGATGAACTGGTGCGGCACCGCACCGCCGACCACCTTGTCCACGAACTCGAATCCGCCGCCGCGCGGCAGCGGCTCGACTTCGATGTCGCACACCGCGAACTGCCCGTGCCCGCCGGACTGCTTCACGTGCCGTCCGTGGCCGCGGGCGGGTTTCGCGAACGTGGAGCGCAGGCTGATCCGCACCGGCTCGGTGCCGACGTCCGCCCCGCCCGCGCGCAGCCTCGAAAGCACGACGTCCGCGTGTGCCTCGCCCATGCACCACAGCACGAGCTGCCCGGTTTCCGCGTTGCGTTCCAGGCGCAGGGTCGGATCGCCCGCGACGAGCCGGGAAAGGTTGCGGGACAACGTGTCCTCGTCGCTGCGGGACTTCGCGACCACGGCGACCGGCAGCAGCGGTTCGGGCATCCGCCACGGTTTCATCAGCAGCGGATCGTCCGGCGACGACACGGTGTCGCCGGTTTCGGCGGAACCCACTTTGGTGAGCGCGCACAGATCGCCCGCGACGCAGAACGGCACCTCGCGCAGGTTCGCGCCGAGCGGCGAGTAGAGGTGGGCGACGCGCTCGTCGGCGTCGTGGTCTTCGTGGCCGCGTTCGGTGAGGCCGTGGCCCGAGACGTGCACGGCGTTCTCCGGGCGCAGCGTCCCGGAAAACACCCGGACGAGCGAAACTCGTCCCACGTACGAGTCAACCGCGGTGCGCACGACCTCGGCGGCGAGCGGTCCGGCTGGATCGGCGGTCAGCGCGGGGTGCGCGTCGCCGCCGGGGCTGGTCACGCCGGGCGGCTGGTGTTCCAGCGGCGAGGGGAAGGCCCGCACGATGCCGTCGAGCACTTCGGCGAGGCCGACGCCGCTGGTCGCGCACACCGGGATGACCGGGTGGAACGAGCCGCGCGCGACGGCGGTTTCGAGATCGGCGATCAGCACGTCCTCGGCGATCTCCTCACCTCCGAGGTAGCGGTCCATGAGGGTCTCGTCCTCGCTCTCGGCGATGATGCCCTCGATCAGCTCGTTGCGGGCGTCGGCGAGCCCGTCCAGCGCGGCCGGGTCCGGGTCGCTCACGCGCGGCGGGAAACCGGCGGAATAGTCGTACCGGCGCTGGGTGATGAGCCCGACCAGGCCGTCCGGTGCGGGGAGGTACAGCGGCAGCACGCCTGAGCCGAAGGCGGCCCGGCAGGCGGCGATCTCGGCGAGCGCGTCGGCGCGGTGGTGGTCGAGCCGCGACACCACGACGGCGCGCGGCATTCCCACCGACGCGCACTCCTCCCACACCGCGACGGTGGCGGCGTCGACGCCCTCGGCGGCGCACACGACGAACAGCGCGGCGTCCGCAGCCCGCAGCCCGGCCCGCAGTTCGCCGACGAAATCGGCGTATCCCGGGGTGTCGATCAGGTTGATCTTGTGCCCGGCGTGCAGCACCGGGGCCAGGGAAAGCCCGACTGAGCGCTGCTGGCGCACCGCGGCCGGGTCGTGGTCGCACACCGTGGTGCCCTCCACGACCGAACCGGCGCGCGGCACCGTGCCGGACGCGGCGAGCAGTGCCTCGGTGAGCGTGGTCTTCCCGGAGCCGGAAGGCCCGACGAGGACGACGTTGCGCACCTTGGCAGGGTCGTCCACAGCGACGGCGGCCCCGGCGTCGGCACTCCTGTTCTGCTTGTCGGCCATGACGGCCTCCTCAGCGACGGCGGATGGAAGAACTGTGTCCCCGATCACACACCCGCGACCCGCCGGGAGGCAAGACGAGGGGCCCGGGACCAGCCGTTCGCTCGCCGAGGGCTCCGGCGCCCCGAGTGCTCGATTCCACTGTGGACGATCGGTCCACCGGCTGTCCACAGTGGATTTTCCGGGGAATCGATGCCGGATTGATCCGGAAAGCCGGTCTGCTGCCGAGGTGGGCGACTGGCGATTCTTGGGCGGAAAGAGGGAGTTCCGGAAAAGGGAACCGGAAATCGGAACGAATGTTGTCGAAGTTGACAACTTAACGACCTTCGTCGGTTGCCGGAAGTTGGGAAAAACCCGACTCTTGGCGGGGTTCGATCCCATTCCACTTCCGAATCCGGCCCCCACCCCCGGGCCTGATCCGGCCTGTCCGGAGGAGAACACCGCCGATGAAATCGCGCCGACCACTCGTGCTGCTCGCAGCCGGGGTGCTGGCCGGGGCCGTCACCACGGCCGCCGCCGCGCACGCCCAGCCCCTCGAACCGCAGAGCCCGCAGGCCGCCGAGGCGATGGCCGCCAGTGCCGCGCAGGCGCTGGTCGCCTCCCGGCCCGCCGCGCTGCACGCCAGCAAGGACGACGTTTTCCAGCAGCACAAGGTGATCTCGTCGACCAACGGCCTGAAGTACGTGCCCTACGACCGCACCTACAAGGGCATGCCGGTCGTCGGCGGCGACTTCGTCGTGGCCACGAACTCCGCCGGGCAGGTTCTCGCCACCTCGGTCGCGCAGAAGACCGCGATCGACCTGCCCGGCACTTCGCCGAAACTGACCGCGAGCCAAGCAGAAGCGATCGCCCGCACCCAGGTGCCCACTGTGGACAGAGTGCAGCCCGCGCAGCTGGCCGCTTATGCGCTCGGCAGCCCGAAACTCGCCTGGACCACCCAGGTGACCGGGCGGAACGCCGAAGGACCGAGCAAGCTGGACGTCATCGTCGACGCGATGACCGGCAAGGTCCTGCACACGAAGGAACACGTGGCCTACGGCGACGCGCAGGCTGTGTGGAACGGCCCGGAGCCGCTGCACATCGACACCTCCTCGGACGGAGCCGGCGGCTATTCGATGACTGACCCGACCATCGGGAACGTCAGCTGCCAGGACGCCGCCACCCAGCAGACCTTCACCAAGTCGACCGACACCTGGGGCAACGGCGACGAGACCGACAAGGAAACCGGCTGCGCCGACGCCCTGTACGGCATCCAGCAAGAGAACAAGATGCTGTCGCAGTGGCTGAACCGCAACAGCTTCGACGGCAACGGCAGCGGCTGGCCGATCCGCGTCGGCCTCAACGAGCAGAACGCCTACTACGACGGCACCCAGGTGCAGGTCGGGAACAACACCTCGGGCCAGTGGATCGGCTCGATCGACGTGATCGCGCACGAGTTCGGCCACGGCATCGACGACCACACCCCCGGCAGCATGTCCGGCGGCGGCACCCAGGAATTCGTCGCGGACGTCTACGGGGCCTCGTCCGAATGGTTCGCCAACGAGCCCGCGCCGTACGCGGTCCCGGACTTCCTCGTCGGCAACCAGGTGAACCTCGTCGGCAGCGGGCCGATCCGCAACATGTACGACCCGTCCCAGCTCGGCCACGCGAACTGCTACGACAGCTCGATTCCCGGCACCGAGGTGCACGCCGCCGCGGGTCCGGGCAACCACTGGTTCTACCTCCTCGCCGAGGGTTCGAACCCGACCAACGGCCAGCCGGCCAGCCCGACCTGCGACAACTCGACGGTCACCGGGGTCGGCGTGCAGACCGCCATGCAGATCTTCTACAACGCGATGCTGCTCAAGAACAGCGGAAGCTCCTACGAGGCCTACCGCACTTGGACGCTGACCGCGGCGAAGAGCCTGTTCCCGAACAGCTGCACGCAGTTCAACTCCGTGAAGGCGGCCTGGGACGCGGTGAGCGTGCCCGCGCAGCCGGAGGACCCGACCTGCGGTGCGGTCGGCACGACCGGTTCGCGGGCGATTTCCGTCCGATGACCCGAAACTGATTTCCCCGACGGCGGGCGGGAGAGACGGTTATTCGTCTCTCCCGCCCGATCGTTGTCGCTTTCCGGGCGAGAAAACGTCTCCTTCTTCGCTGGCGGCGAATTCCGCTTCGAAGGCGCTGCGCAATTTCCGGGAACGGTTACGGCACCCCGGCGAGCCGGAGCAGCGCAGCGGTCGCCGCGGCGGCGATCACCACCGCCACGAACGGCGCCTTGCGCCAGGCGAGCACCCCGCCCACCAGCACTCCGGCCGGGCGGGCGATCCCGGCGAATTCGTGCCCCTCGGTCAACGCGCTGGTCGCGACCAGCGCGGCGAGCAGCACCACCGCGGAGAGCGTCATCAGCCGCTCGGCCCGCGGGGACAACCGCACCTTCGTGCGCAGCAATGGCCCGGCGAGCCGGAACGCGAAGGTTCCGGCCGCCAGCACGAGCGTCGCGATGATCAGTTCCGCGCCGTCCATCAGTGCGCTCCTTCCAGCGGTTTCGGCTCTTTTGCCGCGGCACCGGCGACCACGCCGACCAGTGCCAGCAGCACCGGCAGACCCGCCGGGAGCAGGGGAGTGGCCGCGAGCGCGACCACCACGCCGATCAGCACCGGCAGCCGCGCGGCCCGGTCTTTCAGCGACGGCAGCACCAGTGCCAGCAGCACCGCCGGGAACGCGGCGTCGAGGCCGAACGCGTCGGTGTCGCTGATCGCGGACCCGGCGAACGCGCCGGCCACGACCCCGAGGTTCCAGCACACGAACAGCCCGGCGCCGCACGCCCAGTACGCCGCCCGCCGCCGGTCCGCGTCGCGCTGGGCCAGCGCGAACGCCACCGATTCGTCGATCATCAGATGGCTTCCGGCCATCCGCCCGAGCAGGCCGCGGCCGAGCGCGTCGCCGACCGCGAAGCCGAACGGCACGTGCCGCGCGTTCACCAGCAGCCCGGCGGCGACCGCGGCGAGCGGATTGCCGCCCGAGGCGACGATGCCGACGAACATGAACTGCGACGCGCCGGCGAAAACCAGCAGGGACAGCAGCATGGGCGCCCACAGCGGGAAGCCGGAGCTCACCGCGATGGCCCCGTAGGAAACGGCCACGAGGGCGTCGGCCAGGCACACGAGACCGATGTCGCGGGCGAGGCCGCGATCGAGTGTTCGCCAAATCGAACGCATAGTGTCCTATGCTGAACACGTCGAGGCCTGTTCGTCAAGGCGAACGAGAAGACTGATGGAGCGAACACACATGCCGAACGAGAGCACCGGCGCGCCGCTGGAGATCATCGCGGCGTCGCTGCGCCGCGAGCGGGCCCGCGCCGGCCTCTCCCTGACCGAGGTCGCGCGCCGCGCCGGTCTGGCGAAATCCACGTTGTCCCAGCTGGAATCGGGGTCCGGCAACCCGAGCGTGGAGACGCTGTGGGCGCTCGGCGTCGCACTGGACGTGCCGTTCTCCCGGCTCGTCGAACCGGAACGGCAGCAGGTGAAGGTGATCCGCGCGGGCAAGGGCCCGACGGTGTTCGCCGAACACGCCGACTACGCGTGCACGCTGCTGTCGGCCTGCCCGTCCGCGGCGCGCCGGGACATCTACCTGGTCAGCGCGGAACCGGGCGTCCCGCGGCGGTCGGATCCGCACATGAGCGGCGTGGTCGAGCACATCGTGCTGTGCGCGGGGCGGGCGCGGATCGGCATCATGGACGACCCGGCGGAGATGCTGCCGGGCGACTACATCTGCTACCCGGGCGACGTCCCGCACCTCTTCGAGGCGCTGGAACCTGGGACGTTCGGGGTGGAGATCTCCGAATACCACTGACCGCGGGCGGGCGCGGCTGCCCGCGATCGTCCGGAAAGGACGGTCGCGGAGATTCGCCGCGCGCCCTCCGGACGGCGGCTGTACACCGGCGGCCGGAGGGCGCAGAGTCCCTGGCGGACGGAAAACCATCGGCCAGGAGGTGTGATGAGCGGCGAGGAAATCGTGCTGGGTCCCCTGCCCAAGGGGATCACGCCCGCCCGCGAGGGCATGCGGAACAAGGTGTGGAACGTGCTCGGCCACACCTACTCGATGAAGGCGGCCAGCGAGTCGAGCTTCGCCTTCGAAACCCTCGACCCGCCCGGCACCGGCGTGCCGCCGCACGTCCACCCGGCCCAGGACGAGCACATCTACATCCTGGAAGGCGTGTTCACCCTCTACCTCGACGGCACCTGGGAGACCGCGGGCCCCGGGGACACCGTGCGGATGCCGAAAGGACTCCCGCACGCTTATTACAACCGCAGCGAGAGCATGACCCGCGCACTGTTCTGGGTGAGCCCGGCGGGTCAGCTGGCGACGCTGTTCGACAAGCTGCACAACCTGACGGACCCGGCCGAGGTGGTCCGGGTGTCCGCCCTGCACGACGTCGATTTCCTGCCGCCGGGTTCGGTCGAGGGGGCCTGAACCGGCTCAGGCGCGGTTCACCTGCTGCTGGGACGCCCCGGAAGCCTGGGCGTAGCCGGTGACGATCGCGTCGAGGGTGGCCGCGTCGATGACGTCTTCGAGGCGGGTGAAGCCGTCCGGCGCGCGGCGCTCGACCTCGTCGATGACGTTTTCCGGCCCGCCTCGGCGGTTGCGCAGCACGATCTCGCTGGTGGCCGCCAGCCGGTCGGCTTCGTATGCCCGGAGCGCCTCGGCGGGATCGGCGTAGTGGGTCAGCTGCCAGGCGAGATTGGCCGCGTCGAGAATCGCCTGGCCCGCGCCGTTGGAACCCATCGGGTACATCGGATGGGCGGCGTCGCCCAGCAGCGTCACGCGGCCGTGCGACCAGGCGGGCAGCGGATCCCGGTCGCACATCGGGAACTCGAAGATCTCTTCGGTGGCCTCGACCAGCGCCGCGTGGTCGACCGCCGGGCAGTGGAACCGCCCGACGTGCCGGGCCAGCTCCGCCCGGTCGCCGGGTTTGGCCCAGTCCTGCCGGTCCGGGGGCGGGGCGCCGGGCTCGCCGGTACGGATGCAGACCGCCCAGTTCGTGAGCCGGGTGTGCGCGCTGCGGCCCGGCCCGATCGGGTAGACCACCAGTTTGGCCGCCGTGCCGCCGGAGACGATCATCGACGCGCCGCCGCCGAAAGCGGGCCAGTCGGTGGCTCCGCGCCACATCAGCACCCCGTTCCAGCACGGCGGGCCTTCGCCGGGGAACAGCCGGGATCGGGCGGCCGAGTGGATTCCGTCGGCCGCCACCAGGACGTCCGCGGTCACCGTGACCGGGCTGCCGGTGCTCCGCTCGGCGAAGTGCGCTCGGACGCCCTGCGCGTCCTGATCGAATCCGGTCAGCCGGTGTCCGGTCCGCACCGCGTCCGGACCCAGCCGGTCTCGGACCGCCCGCAGCAGCACGTCCTGCAGCTTGCCTCGGTGCAGGCAGTACTGGGGGAGCGCGAATCCGGCGTCCAGGCCGCACGGCTTGCGCAGGATCACCTGCCCGAGCCGGTGGGTGTAGAACAGCTCGCGGGTGCGGATCCCGATCTCGTCCAGCGAACCGAGCAGCCCGAGCGCGGCGAGTTCCTTGACCGCGTGCGGCAACGCGTTGAGCCCGACGCCGAGTTCGCCGATCCGGGTGCTCTGCTCGTACACCGAGCATTCGATGCCCTCGCGGTGCAGCCGCAGAGCCGCGGTCAGCCCGGCGATCCCCGCTCCGACAATGACGACCTTCACCCGGGGCCTCCTGTCCTCGAGTGCCCAGCGTGGCGGAGACCGGCGAGGCCCGCTACCGCCGACCGGAGGTTCGGCCGTTCGAGGGTTCTTGTCCACAGTGGACGGTGTGCGGACGCGTCGGCGGGAAGGGTTTGGCCGGGAGGGGTTTCCGAGGATGGCGTCCGGCCGCTTCCGGCTCGGCGGCGAGGTCGGAATCGGACAGACCGGCCGGGATTCGCGGCCGCTGCGAGACGGCCCCGCCCGCGCGGACGGGGCCGGTCTCCGGGGCCGTCAGGCGTCGATCTGCTTGGCTTCGCCGCTGCCGCCGATGGCGATCTTGCGGGGCTTGGCCTGCTCGGCGATCGGCACCCGCAGGGTGAGCACGCCCGCGTCGTAATCGGCCTTGATGCGGTCCGCGTCCAGGGTGTCGCCGAGGAACAGCTGCCGGGAGAACACCCCGCGCGGCCGCTCGGAGACCTGGACCTCCGCGTCCTCGCCGTACTCGGGCCTGCGTTCGGCCTTCACGGTCAGCACGTTGCGCTCGACGTCCAGGTCGATCGACTCCGGCGCGACGCCGGGCAGGTCGAACTGCACCACGTAGTCGTTGCCGGACCGGTAGGCGTCCATCGGCATCACCGCCGGACGCGTCGCGGTGCCGTTGCCGCCGAAGAACTGCTGGGTCAGCCGATCGAGCTCCCGGAACGGGTCAGTTCGCATCAACATGACCATGCGCCTCCCTTTCTCCTTCCCTCGCGCCCGCCGGCTCGGGCGGGCGGTCGCCTGTTCTCCACTTCAGCTGACGGCTCGTTCGGTATTTCTAGGGGCTGCCGGACTTCTGGTTGTCGCGGACCTCCGGCCCCGTCGCCGGGTGGCGGCGGGGCCGGAACCAGTTCGGGTGAAAAGCAATCGTGATGAGCTGTGCGCAAGCCGGCGCTGGCGGGCACAGTGCCCGCGTCCGGCGAGGCGGCCGCAGGGAATGCGCCGCGAGACGCGATGCCGGGGCTGCGAGAGTCTTTCCGGCCGCGCGCAATGGCAGACCAGCCCGCCGGGAACCGCGCCGATCTATCACCTCCCCAGCGATATCACTTCTTCCGTGTTCTCCTGCTCTGTTCCGGAGGGGAACGCTCCCGGTGCTCCGGCGGCCAGGCTCGGTACAAGGTTTTCGCTGTTCGCCGCGTGGCAGGGGCGCGTTCCGCGCTTCGCGGGCCTTCTCCGCGCGGGGGCGGGAGGACCGGCGCCTCGCTGAAGCTGGCGGCCATGATCGCCTCGAACTCGGCGCGCAGCCAGGCCGGATCGGCGCAGACCAGCTCGGCGAATTCGCGGGCAGTCGCGTCCCGGCGGCTGATGGTGTCCGGCATCGTCGATCACCCCCCGGCTACGTCGTCTCGGCACCCAGGTCAGCTATCGCCTCTGCCAATTTCTATAGCGCGGAGTACAGATTGTGTCAAGTCTAGGGGCGAGATAATCTTGAGCAGGCCGGGCAGGAACGGTCCCGGGCGAGCGGCAGGCGGTTCCTGCGCGGCCTGGACGAATGCCGCCGCTGCCCGGATCGTGCGGAGATCTCCCTTGAGCTGCCACGCGATTGCCCGTTGCGGCCCGGGAACGTGGTTCCGGCCGCCGCCTCGGTACTGTGCTTTCGCATGACCGGCACCGAGATCGTGATCACCGCGGACCTGGTTCGCGCCTTGCTGCGGGAACAGCATCCCGATCTCGCCGGGCTGGAGATCCGCGAGGTGCCGGGCGGCTGGGGCAACCAGATGTGGCGGCTGGGGGACGAGCTGGCCGTGCGCATGCAGCGCATGGACCCGACCCCGGACCTCCAGCTCAAGGAGCGGCGGTGGCTGCCCGTTCTGGCCGAACGCCTGCCGCTGCCTGTGCCGGCCCCGGTGCGGTTCGGCGAGCCGTCCGAGCGTTTTCCCAAGCACTGGACCGTGATGACGTGGGTCCCCGGCGAACCCTTGGACCACAGCACGATCCACCGCGGCACCCACGCGGCCGACACCCTGGCGGATTTCCTCCGGGCACTCCACGTGGAGGCGCCCGCCGAGGCTCCGATCGCCGCGGACCGCGGTGCTCATCCCAAAGATTGCACGGACGGCTTCGAGAAATTCCTCCAGGCTGTCGCCCTGGACGACCTCGCCGCCGACGTCCGGGCCGTGTGGGACGACGCCGTCGCGGCTCGCGCCTGGGAGGGGCCGCCGGTGTGGGTGCACGGCGATCTTCATCCCGCGAACGTCGTCGTCTCGGACGGAACGCTCTCGGGCGTCGTGGATTTCGGCGACCTTTTCGCTGGCGATCCGGCGTGGGATCTCGCCGCCGCTTGGGTGTTGCTGCCCGAGGGGCTGGCCGGACGGTTTTTCGAGAGGTACGCGCGGGCGGACGAGGCGGCGGTCCGGCGTGCCCGCGGGCTGGCCGCGTTGAAGAGCCTCTTCCTGATCCTCATGGGACAGAACGGGGAGCGCGGTCTGCCCGGCGGCAAGCCGCACTGGGGACCTGCGGGCCGGGCGGCGCTTGATCGGGTGCTGAAGGGCGTTTGACGCTGGCGTGCCCGAAGTTGTGTCCACTGTGGAATGACCGTGCGCGGGAATCAGTCGCCGACCCCGGACGCGTCGAGGGCTTCCGCCGCGACCCGCAAGGCGGCCTTGGCGGCTTCCGGGTCCGGATGCGTGGACGAGAGCGCGAGCGTGGTGACCCCGGCTTCGGCGAGGGCGCGCATCCGGTCGGCGATCCGTTCCTTCGGGCCCAGAAGCGAGGTCGCGTCGAGGAATTCCGTCGGTATCGCCGCCATCGCGCCGTCGTAGTCCATGGTCAGATACCGGTCGCGGATCTCGTCCGCGGCGGCCTCGTATCCCATCCGGGCGACGAGGTCGCGGTAGAAGTTCTTGTCGCGGCTGCCCGCTCCGCCGACGAATCCCGCGACGTAGGGGCGGGCGTGGTCGGCCGCCGAGCGCCAGTCGTCGCCGACGGCGAGCGGGACCGTGGTCACCACGTCGAAACCGTCGAGGGTGGCGCCGATTTTCGCGCGGCCCGCGCGGATCCGGTCGAGGGATTCGCCGCCGTGTTCGGGGGAGAAGAACAGGCCCAGCCAGCCGTCGGCGATTTCGCCGGTGAGCTCGAGGTTTTTCGGGCCGAGGGAGGCGAGGTAGAGCGGGATGTGCTCGCGCGCGGGCGGCACGGCCAGCGGCAGGGCTTTGCCGGGGCCGCCGGGCAGGGGGAGCTGGAAATGCGCGCCGTCGTGGCGGACCCGTTCGTAGCGCAGCGCTTTGCCGATGATGTCGACGTATTCGCGGGTGCGCTGCACGGGTTTCCCGAAGGGGACGCCGTACCAGCCTTCGGACACCTGCGGGCCGGAGACGCCGAGCCCGAGCCGGAATCTGCCGTCGGAGAGGTTGTCCAGGGTCACCGCCGTCATCGCGGTCATCGTCGGGCGGCGGGCCGGGATCTGCAGGACGGCGCTGCCGAGATCGATGCTTTCGGTGCGGGCGGCGAGCCAGCCCAGCACCGTCGCGGCGTCCGAACCGCAGGCCTCGGCCACCCAGACCACGGAAAACCCGAGCTGGTCGGCCTCCTGGGCCAGGTCGAGGTTCGCCGAGTCGTTGCCGGCGCCCCAATAACCGATGTTGAGTCCTAATTTCATGCCGCCGACGTTACCGTTGGTAATCGACAGGGCACTGCTCGTTCCTGGCGTCCAGGGGGTGCGATAGGGGTGCGTCCTGTCCACTGTGGAGGTATGCCGGAATCCGGCCGGGAATCACGACACAGGATGTCGTGATTCGCTGACAGGCTTGGCGCAGCAGTCCTCGGACGTCAAGGAGCATCGAATGGGATCCCGGCTCAACCCTTGCCTCGCCTTCGACGGCAACGCGCGGCAGGCGATGGAGTTCTACCAGGAAGTTCTCGGCGGTGAGCTGGAACTGGGCACGTACGGCGATTTCGGCTCGCCGGAAGCGCCCGGCGGCGACGCGGGCAAGATCATGCACTCGGTGCTCAACACTTCCGACGGCCTCACGGTGATGGCGTGGGACGTCCCGGAGCGAGTGCCTTACCACCCGGGCAACAACGTCGCGCTCTTCCTCGGGGGCGACGACGCCAAACTTCGGAGTTACTTCGAGAAACTGTCCGCGAGCGGCACCGTTACGTTGCCCTTGAAGAAGCAGATGTGGGGTGACGAGGGCGGCTCGCTCGTGGACCGGTTCGGCATCACATGGATGATCAACATCGCGACGGGTTCGCGGGTTCAGGACTCCGGGCCGGGTTCGAGGTAGACCGGCGTGGTCGACAGGGGAAGGCGCAAGGTTCCGTCGACGACGGCGGTGGGAACGGCGGCACCGAACACATCGACGGCGTGCGCTTCCCCGTGTGGCCACGGCCAGGTGATCGGGGTGGGCGGTGCGTCTTCTCCGGTGAAGGCGTCTCGCCGCTCCCATGCGATGACCAGCGGCGGGCGGTGGTCGCGGTCCACGTCGAACAGGCGTGCCTCGGGATGGCCGGGGACGTCGCGACGGCGCACTTCCCGCACCCCGGCCAGGAAGGCTGACATGAGCCGGAAAGCGTCCGCGGAGGGATACCGCTTGGTCAGCGCGCCCTCCGCGTAACCCATCAGCTTGTACTTGCCGAACATGAGATTCAGGACGTGGTCGGGCTTGCCGGCCAGGTCGGGTGCGAGATTGAAGCAGCACACCCGCTCGACGCCGCCGGCCAGTGCAAGCACGGCGCGCATGACAATCTCACGGCAGTTGATGCGGTGGCGTTTGCGCTCGAGGTCGGCCGGACAGCCTTCCATGAACATCTGGGTCTGCGGCGGCAGTTCGCCCATCCGGTCGTACAGCGCGCGCATCGTCGCGTGCTCGTCCTCGGTGTGCCGCGCCTGTTCGACGGGGTCGGCGGCCTGCACAGAGGCGACCAGGCTGTGCATCGCCCGCATCACCTCGGGCATCACCCCGGCGTTCTCGGGGAACTGGGTGAATCCGGGGCCGTTGCACTCGCCGATGAAGATCGGCCGTTCGCAGCCGTGCGTCCGCATGGCCTTCCGGAACCGCTGGATCGTCGCCGGAATCGTGTGGGCGTCGTGGTACAGGTGCAGATCGAGAACATCGAACAACCCGGCGCCGCCGCGCAGGAGGTCTTCGCTGAACGCGGCCCGGTCCTGGCCGGTTCGCGCGGCGGATTCCTGGTAGTCGCCGTCGAGGAAACCGGCCAGCACGATCTGCGCCGAGGGGTCGGCGTCCTTGACCGCGCGGCGGAAGACGGCCAGCTGGGCGAGGTACTCCGCGGCGGTGCCGGCCCAGAAGAACGGCCCGCTCATCTCGAATTCCATTTGCCAGTAACGGATCCGGCCCCGGCAGCGTTCGACCGCGGCGCGCACGAAGCGGTAGTAGCCGTCCGGGTCGAGCGCGAGGGAGGAGGGGATGATTTCGCTGGGAGTGCGGGTGGCCCACGGCGAACTGCTCGCCAGCATCACCCACGCCTCGTCGCCCGGTTCGAGCTGGCCGGCGTAGGCGTCGAGGGCGTCCCAGCGGTACTCGCCCCGCGCGGGCTCCAGCTGCCCCCAGTACAGGAACAGCCGGGTCAGCTGCGCGCCGAGCGCTCGGGCCTGGGGCAGGAACACCTCGGCCCGGTGCGACACCAGCCGGTGCTCCATGCCGTAGACCTGGCCCCAGACGACTCCGAACGTTGCCATCACGTCGCGCTCCCCGCCCGCGCGCTGACGGCGGTGGACGGCCGCAGCATCCGCAGCACGATCTCGGCGTCCGGGAACGCATCCCGCTGGCCGTCCGCCGCGAGCCTCGCCAGTCCCTCCAGCATGGCGGCGACCGCGGCGGCCAGCTGGTCGGGGTTTCCCGGGGCGACCTCCCCGTCGCGCTGGCCCTCGACGATCAGCGCGCGCAGCAGGCCGGCGAAGTCGGCGCGGCGCGCCTGGGCCGACGCCCGCAGGCTGTCGTCGGCTCCGCGCAGCACGTGGTCCAGCAGCTGGAAGGTCTGCGGATCCGACCGCCGCATCTCGATCATCCTGGTCACCAGCAGGAACAAGCGCTCGCCCGCGCTGACCGGGGCCTCCCGGACCGCTGCGAGTTCCTCAATTCCCGCCCGCACGGCCTGCTCGGCGATCTGCCGGTAGAGCTCGTCCTTGGACGGGAAATAGCGGTACGCCAGTCCCTGGCTCACCCGCGCCGCGGCGGCGATGTCCGCCATCGTCGCCCGTGCGCCCAGTGCGGCGAAGGCGGAGCGGCCCGCTCGCAGGATGTTCTCCCGCTGCCGTGCCGTCCGGTCCGCTCGGCGCGACTCACCTGAATGAACTATTCATTCACTTTAACACCGGTCGCTGGTTCTCGGGCCCCTAAAAAGTGCCGGAGGACTTCCTCGAAGCCCTCGTTTTCCGGCGTCGTCTCCGCCCACGACTGGGCGCACGGGTGCCGACGTTCGTTCTCCACGCCGACAATCTGCCGTCGACACCCGAAAGCGGCAGCGGAGGTTTGGGGCCGGGACGAGCGGGTATGGCGTCCGAATGCGACCAGGCGAGACGGAAACCGCCGGTGCGGTCCGGACGATCGCGTTGCGCGTCGACGGGACGGAGCACCGGCTGACCGCTGATCCGCGCCGCACCTTGCTGGACCTGCTGCGAGATCAGCTCGGGGACTACAGCGCCAAAAAAGGCTGCGACCACGGCCAGTGCGGAGCCTGCACCGTCCTGCTCGACGGCCGGCGAGTGCTGTCCTGCCTGATGCTCGCGATATCCTGCGACGGTGCCGAGGTGACGACGGCGGCCGGTCTGGCCGGGGACGGCGAGCTGCACTCCCTGCAGCAGTCTTTCCTGGAGCACGACGCTTTCCAGTGCGGGTACTGCACTCCGGGCCAGATCTGTTCGGCAGCCGGGTTGCTGGCCGAGTTCGGCGACGGCGAGCCCAGCCACGTCACGACGCCGGTCGCTGGCGATCCACAGTGGACTGACGAGGAAATCGCCGAGCGGATGAGCGGAAACCTCTGCCGCTGCGGCGCGTACCTCGGCATCGTCGCGGCGGTCCGCGAGGCAGGAGAACAGCGATGAAGCCGTTCGCCTACGGCAAACCGGCGACGACAGCCGAGGCGGTGCGGGCCGTCGCGGCGGAACCGTCCGCGATGTTCCTCGCCGGCGGCACCAATCTCGTCGACCACTTGAAACTCGGGGTGGCGCAGCCGGATCGCCTCGTCGACGTGACCGGCTTGATGTCAGCCGAGATCCGCGACGACGGCGACGGCGGGCTGGTCATCGGCGCTGGTGTCCGCAACAGCGACCTCGCGGCCGACCGGCGGGTCCGGGAGCGGTATCCGGTGCTGGCCGAAGCGCTCCTGTCCGGAGCCTCGCCGCAGCTGCGGAACATGGCCACTGTCGGCGGAAACCCGTTGCAGCGCACCCGGTGTGTCTACTTCCAGGACGTCACGACCCCGTGCAACAAGCGTTCGCCGGGTTCCGGCTGCTCGGCCATCGGCGGCTACACGCGCCATCACGCGATCCTCGGCGCGTCCGAGCAGTGCGTCGCGACGCATCCCTCGGACATGGCGGTGGCCATGGCGATGCTCGACGCGCGGGTCCGCGTGCTCGGCCCGTCGGGGGAACGGGAGCTGCCGTTCACGGAATTGCACCGGCTTCCTGGCGAGCACCCGGAGCGCGACACCGTGCTCGAGCACGGAGAACTGATCACGGACCTCACGCTGCCCGCCGTCTCCTGGTCGCGCCGTTCGGCTTACCGCAAAGTGCGCGACCGGGCCTCCTATGCCTTCGCGCTCGTCTCCGTCGCGGCTGGACTGTCCATTGCGGACGGAGTGATCGAGGACGTCCGGCTGGCGTTCGGCGGAGTTGCGCACAAACCCTGGCGCGCCCGGCGTGCCGAACAAGTCCTTCGCGGCGCCCGGCCCGGCTGCGACGTCTTCCGCACGGCCGCCGAAGCCGAACTCGCGGACGCCACGGCCTTGGACGGCCTCGACGGCGGGAATGCGTTCAAGATCCCGCTCGCCGCGCGCACCCTGACCGCGGTGCTGCGCGACCTGACCGCGGAGGAGGGCGGCCGATGACCGGACTGCTGGAACCGCGAGCGATCGGACGCGGGTTCACCCGCCGGGACGGCCCGGCGAAGGTCACCGGAACCGCGCCGTACGCCTACGAAGTCCCGGCCGAGGCGCCGTTGTACTGCCATCCGGTGCAGGCGTCCATCACTCGCGGTCGCTGTCTTTCGATAAGCACCGCCGAAGCCGAGGCGCTCGAAGGCGTCCAAGGTTTCCTCACTCCGTTCACTGCCGAACGTCTCGCCAACACCGACGACGCGGAGCTGGCGGTGCTGCAGGACTGCGAAATACCTTTTCGCGGCAGGGTGATCGGGCTCGTCCTGGCGGAGACCGCGGAGATCGCGCGGCACGCGGCGGAACTCGTCGACGTGCAGTACGAGACGGAACCCTTCGACGCCCGGCTCACGGCGGACGATCCTGGCCTGTACAAACCGGAAAAGGTCAATCCGAGTTTCCCGACCGACACGGCCGAGGGCGACGTCGAAGCGGCGCTCAGCGCTGCCGACGTGGCAGTGGAGCAGACCTACACCACGTCGATGTACCACAACAACCCGCTTGAGCCGCATACGACGACGGCCTTGTGGGACGAAGGCGTGCTGACCCTCTGGGATTCCACCCAGGGCGTGCATCCGGTGCGCTCCACCATGGCGAAGCTGTTCGACCTGCCCGCCGAACGGGTCCGGGTGATCTGCCCCTACCTCGGCGGCGGCTTCGGCTCGAAAGGCATGCCGCACGCCAACGTCGTGCTCGCCGCGCTGGCCGCCCGCACCGTGCCCGGCCGTCCGGTGAAGCTCGCGCTGACCCGGCAGCAGATGTTCAGCCTGGCCGGGTACCGCACGCCCACGATCCAGCGGGTGCGCCTCGGCGCCGACCGGGACGGGCGGCTGGAGGCGATCGGGGTGGACGTCGTCGAGCAGACCTCGCGGATCAAGGAGTTCGCCGAACAGACCGCGGCTCCCGCGCGGATGATGTACGCCGCGCGGAACCGGGCGACCAGCCACCGGCTCGCCAGCCTGGACGTTCCGGTGCCGTCGTGGATGCGCGCGCCGGGGGAGTGCCCTGGCATGTTCGGCCCGGAAGTGGCGATGGACGAACTCGCCGAGGCGCTCGGCGTCGACCCGGTCGAACTGCGCGTCCGCAACGAACCGGAGCGCGACCCGGAGACCGGCCTCCCGTTCTCCAGCCGGAACCTGGTCGAATGCCTGCGCACCGGGGCCGAACGCTTCGGCTGGGACGAGCGCGATCCGCGGCCGGGCGTCCGCCGCGACGGGCCGTGGCTGGTCGGCAGCGGCGTCGCGGCGTCGGTGTACCCGGCCAAGCGGATGCGCGGGTCGAGCGCGGCGATCCGGTTCGAGAACGGCCGCTACGCCGTCGAAATCGGCGCGGCAGACCTGGGGACGGGCGCGTGGACGATCCTGCCGCAGATCGCGGCGGACGCGCTGGACGTGCCCGTCGGCTCCGTCGACGTCCGGATCGGCGACACCGCCTTCCCCGCCGCCACCGTGGCCGGCGGTTCGACCGGAACCGCGTCGTGGGGCTCAGCCGTGGTCGCGGCCGCGCAGGCGTTCCGGGAAAAATACGGCTCCCGCCCCGGTGAAGGCGACGAGGCACAAGCTGACACCCCGGAAAACCCGGCCGACAAGCAGTACGCCATGTACGCGTTCGGGGCGCAGTTCGCCGAGGTGCGGGTCGATGCCGACACCGGCGAAGTCAGGGTTTCGCGGCTGCACGGAACGTTCGCCGCCGGGCGGATCGTCAACCCGGTGACCGCGCGATCGCAGCTGCTCGGCGGCATGATCATGGGCCTGTCGATGGCGTTGCACGAAAACAGCGTCCTCGACCCGCGGTTCGGGCACGTGGTCAACCACGACTTCGCCGAGTACCACATCGCGACCAACGCCGACGTCGAAGACCTGCGCGCGGACTGGCTCGACGAGCACGACCCGCACCTCAACCCCATGGGCAGCAAGGGAATCGGCGAAATCGGCATCGTCGGCACCGCGGCGGCCGTCGCCAATGCGGTCCGCCACGCGACCGGCGTCCGCGTGCGAGACCTGCCGATCACCCTCGACAAGGTGCTGCCGGGCCTGGAAGAGCGTTTTTCGGATGCGTGACTTCGCATGGCCGGGCTAGCGTGCGGCGATGCTGATCGAACACCGAGGGCGAACACCCGTAGTACCCGAATCTGCTTACGTCGCACCGTCCGCGGTGCTGTGCGGCGCAGTCGTCCTCGGCGAGCGGGCCCGGGTCCTGCACGGCGCGGTGCTCAGCGCGGAAGACGGGGAGATCCGCACCGGCTCGGACGTCGTGATCATGGAACACGCGCTGGTGCGCGGCCGGGCCGCGCACCCCGCGACGCTGGGGGACGCGGTCCTGATCGGACCGCACGCTCACGTCAACGGAGCCGTCGTCGAGGACGAGGTGTTCGTCGCGACCGGGGCGTCGCTTTTCCCTGGCTCGGTCGCCGGGGCTGGGGCTGAGCTGCGGATCAACAGCGTGCTGCACGTCAATTCCCGCCTGGAACCCGGCGCGGTGCTCCCGATCGGCTGGATCGCGGCGGGGAACCCGGCGGAGCTGTTTTCCCCGGACCGGCACGACGAACTGTGGGAAGTCCAGCGCGGCATGGATTTTCCGGGCACCGTGTACGGCGTTCCGCGAGGCGCTTCGATGCGCGAAATCATGTCCCGGCAATCCCGGTTCTACGGCTCGCACCAGGACGATCGTCTTCTGGACGACTGACCGCCCCGAGGCGTCCGGTCAAGGTTTGCGGGACGAGCCGCGGGCGTAGCGGCCGGGCGGGATCCCCATTTCGCGTTTGAAGGCCGTGCTGAAGGCGTGTTCGGATTCGTAACCCAGGGAGCGGGCGATCCGGCCGGCCGTGTCCGTGCCGGCGCGAAGCTTCTCGCTGGCCAGGATCATGCGCCAGCGAGTCAGGTACGCGATCGGGGTTTCGCCGGCGCGGGCGCGGAAACGCTCGGCGAACGTCGTGCGGGACATGCCGGTCAGCGCGGCGAGTTTCTGCACGGTCCACGGATGGCCGGGGTCGGCGTGCATGGCTTCCAGCGCCGTGCTCAGCTGAGGGTCGGCCAGCGCGGCGAACCAGCCGATGTCGTCGCGGGAACGCGTGGACAGGTAGAGCCGGAGCGCCTGGACCAGCATCATGTGGGCCAGCTGCTGCGCCATCAGGTCCGAGCCGGGGCGTGCCTCGCGGAGTTCCTCCATCATGAGTTCGATCGATCCCCGCAGCCGGGCGCGGTCGCCGGACGTCTCCACCGGCATCACGGGCGGCATGGACCCCAGCAGCGCCGGGGCGTTCGGGCTGGCGAACTCGAACCGGGTGCCGACCACGTACGCGTCGCCGCCGCCCTGGTACGTGACGACCCTGCCGCTGCGAGCCGGGCCGAGCAGCTCCGAGGCCAGCGCCGGTTCGACGTCCAGTCCGCTGCCGATGACGGCGTCGCGCCCGGTCGGCATGACGAAGCAGGAACCTTCGGGGAGCCGCAGGGGCTCGCCGTCGCCCTCGATCGTCAGCCAGCACGAGCCCTTGACGACCGCGTAGCACTTGATCTGCCCGGCCAGGTCGTCGAGCTTGATCGCCCACGCTCCGCCCGCGTCGACTTCGGCGGTGCTGAGGCTTCGCGGCTTGAGCAGCGACAGCACCTCGCTCAGCGGATCCATCGGCCCTCCGGACGATCGCGAACAAAATCAGGCTTTTCAAGCATAGGCCGTACGGCTGCGCTCGCTTAGGTTTTCGGCCATGACAGCGATCGGTTCGACCCCCGAAAGGATTCCGGAGATGAAGGCTGCAGTGGTCACGGCCTACGGCGCCCTGCCGCGCTACCTGGACTGGCCCGCGCCGCGGGCGACCGAGGAGCACGAGATCGTGGTCGACGTCGTGGCCGCCGGGCTCCATCCGCGCGTCCGCATGCAGGCGGACGGTTCGCACTACACGAGTTCCCCCGGCGAGCTGCCCCTCGTGCCGGGCTTCGACGGAGTGGGCCGCGGCCCGGACGGGAAGCTCTGGTTCTTCGCGTCCTTCGACGGCCGGCACGGCTCGATGGCGGACCAAGCGGTCATCGACACGCGCCGCAGTTTCGTCCTCCCCGACGGGGCCGACCCGGTGACCGCAGCGGCGACGCTGAACTGCGTGATCGCGTCCTGGCTCGCGGTGAAACGGCGGATCGCCCTGCGGCCAGGACAGAACTTCCTGGTCCTCGGCGCGACCGGCGGCACCGGGCGGATGGCCGTGGAAGTGGCCCGGCTGTCCGGCGCCGCGCGAGTGACCGCGGTCGGCCGCGACCCGGAACGTCTTTCCGCGATCCGCGGCGCCACCGCGACCGCCCTGATCGGCGACCCGCTGCCCGCGGACGTCGACGTGGTCCTCGACTTCCTCTGGGGCGAACCGGCCGCCGTGACGATGGATGCCCTGGTCTCCGCCCGCTCCGCCCCGGAGCGTCCGCTGACCTGGATCAACCTCGGCGAGATGGCCGGTGCCCGGGCAGCGCTGCCCGCCGGGGCGCTCCGGTCGTCGCGGCTCGAAGTGATCGGCAGCGGGCAGGGCTCGCTGACCGGTCCGGAGATGGCAGCCGAGGTCCCGGCGATCCTCGCCGAGATCGCCCGCGGCACCTTCGCCGTGGAGGCCGACCCGATCCCGCTGTCCGACGTCGAACGCGCCTGGGCGCGACCGGCCGACAGCAGCAAACGCATCGTCCTGACCCGGCCCTGAACCGGGACGGGGCGATGGCGGCACTTCCGATTCGCGATTCCGCCGGCAACGCGCTGGTCGGCTTTCACGCGGCCGCGGAGGCGGAGTTGGCGCACGTGAACGTGCCCGCGTCGTTGGTGGTCACCGTCCACGAAACGGCGGTGCTGATGATGTTCGACAGCTGGCGGAAGCAGTGGGAGCTTCCCGGAGGAAAGCGAGAGCCGGGGGAGACTGCGCGGAAGACGGCGGTGCGGGAGTTGCGCGAGGAGACCGGGATTCACGCCGTGGGCCTGACTTTCGCCGCCGTGGCCGAGTTCGATCTCGCGAAGCCGAGCCGCCGGGAACTCCTTGCTGTCTATCAAGTTCGGCTCAAGGCCGTGCCGCTGCTGACGGTGAACGCCGAAGCGCTCGCCTTCCGCTGGTGGCCGCCGTCGGAACCCGTGGCCGGGGACATGAGCCCGCTGGACGCGGAGATCGCCAGACGCGTGGTTCGTTCTCTGTGAAAGCTGCTTCCGACCTGGCACTTCCGCTTCTATCGTCCGCCACGACGAAAATCTATGCCCGCCGGAGTAGACATTCGACGCCAGGTGTGGGTAGTCTTCTGCTTGTACGGAGAAAGACAAGGTCAAGCAGGCGCGGGAGAGAACGTAACTGCCCGCGAGGTGAGACAGGACGGCCAGGCAAGCGGAGCCGAGCAAGACCAGGTTCCGGCTGATGGTCGGGAGCAGTGCCCCGGGGCCGGGTGGTGACGAGGTTCGGCCAGGCAGTGCCGGCCCCGGGGCGGCAGTGCCCGGCGCGGGCGGAGCAGGTGCGTCCGCGGCGGTCGGTTGTTGTGCAAGTGCAGTGTTGTTGTGCAAGTGCAGTGGCAGGACCGGTCAGGTGGCCGGAGCCGATCAGTGAACAGGGCTCCGGTCAGTGACCAGCGGCGTCAGCGTGCTGGGACCGATCAGGACGAAGGGTTCCCCGGCGGTGGCGTTCGCGGCAAGTGAAGTGGCAGTACCGAAAACCGCAGTATCGGAAACAGCAGTACCCAGTAAGTGGAAAACACAGGAGAGAAGGGATCGGGAGCATCATTGGATCGCCCGCAGCGGCAGTACGGCGCCGCGCGGGTGCCGCAGTCCCATCGAGTTCGGAGGTGGTGCTCGGTTACGCATGAGCGATCCCCGCGGGATCCGGCGAGGTGCCGGACGCGGGTGCAGGAAACCGGCGGTCACGCCGGCTGACAATGGTGAAACCCAACCCTTGAGGACCCCGGGTGCCGCGATGGCGCCCGGGGTCCTTTGTGATGCGGAGGTGGAATGATTCCTGACCAAGGAGGACCGGCCACGCCTGGCGGGGCCGACAAGTTCGACGACGAGCACTACCCGGCCTACACGATGGGCCGGGCCGCCGACATGCTCGGCGCCACCCAAGGCTTTCTGCGCAGTCTCGACGAGGCCGGCCTGATCGAGCCGCAGCGCTCGGCCGGCGGCCATCGCCGTTATTCGCGGTACCAGCTGCGCCTGGCCGCCCGCGTGCGGGAACTGGTGGACGAGGGCACCGCCGTCGAGGCCGCCTGCCGCATCGTCACTCTCGAGGACCAGCTCCACGAAGCGCAGCGCCTCAACGAATCCCTGCGCGGCGAAACCGACCTGAACAGCAAGGGCTGACTCGCCGCACTCGACCGGCTCGGCACGCGGCGCGGGAGCCGCGTGCCGATGTGCGAGCACCGGCGGACGGTGCGTCCGGGCAGTTCGCCCGGCAGGCTGCTGATCCTGAGGTGCGGTCGAGCTTTCACACCGGTCCGCGCAAGCCCGTGAGCGGCTGCGGACCGCCGGGTCCGATGTTCGCGGCTGGCTGCGTCAGCGCTGACGCAGCCAGGCGGCGGAGCGGTGCTGCCCGAGCAGCCGAAACCGCCCGGGCACAGAGCGCGACCCGCGGCGAGCGCGCGGTATCGCCGCCCGCGACGGGGTGATCAGGCCGGGATTCCGGTCATGTGCGCGGCCAGTTCCGCCCGGTCGAGCCGCGGCGGCACCGGGCTGAGCTGTCCGCGCCGGCGCCCGCGCAGGACGTCGGCGACGAACTGCGCGACGGTCTCCGGGGGAGGGGCGATCTGGCGGCCGAGGTGGCAGATCACCGGCGGCTGGTCGTCGCCGCGCGGTTCGATCGCGATGGACCAGCCGAGCCGTTCGTCCCACACGAGCATCAAATCCCGCTGGGGGAGATCGACCGTGCGGGCGGTGAGACCGAGGTACGCGGTCGCGGTGTCGGTCACCTCGAAGGTCACTGCCTCGGCGGGGACGCCGATCCGCTCAGCGACCTGGCGGGTGTATTCGGCGAGCGCGGACTCCAGGTCCAGGGCGCCGGTCTCGGCCGCGGGTTCCAGTCCGAGGACCGACAGCAGGAACATCTTGTCCTGCCGGTCCCGGGCCATCCGGGCGACCGCGCGGGCGGCGCGGTCGCGGTGTTCGTCGCGCTCGCGCAGCTCGTTGGCGTGGGAGGCGGCGAACCGGGCGGCCGGGCCGTCGGCGTGCCGCGGGGAAACGGTGGACGTCATGGCCGTCGCCTCGCGATCGGCCGGAGAGCCGGATACGAGGGCGGGGCGGCGGG
>NZ_JBSHAM010000093.1:0-30884 GCF_053611505.1 Amycolatopsis sp. NPDC054798
CGATACGAAGCAAAAAACGCTGTCTGTGGGGGCTTGTCAAGGCATCTTTCCCGCCTTGACAAGCCCCCTCAGACCGTCGTCACAATCAGCTTCGGGGTGCCCACCCGCCCCACCCCGCGATGTGCGCAGCACGAGCCGACCCACCCACCCACTTCCTCCCAGCCCCCCGCCCCACCCCATGGGATCATCACCCCACCAGCGCACCCGAGGGACCAGGGAGAGCCAGCATGACCACCGGCCGTTCAGCCCAGCCTGAACGCAAGCCCGCCCCCGCAGAGCTGAACAGCGGCATCCTCCCCGGCAACGTCCGGGCCGACGACTGGATCATGCTCGCCCTGGCAGTCGTCTCCACCGGCATGCTCGGCTGGCTCCTGATCACCCCGCCCCCGCCGCAAATCAGCCGATGGTTCTTCCTCATCGACTGCGTCATCTGCGGAATCTTCTTCCTCGAACTCCTCTGGCGCTGGCGCAAACGCGGCTGGCGCGCGGCCTTCCTGGCCCGCACCTGGTACGAGGTCTTCGCGATGATCCCGGTAGCCCACCCGGATTTCGTCGCCCACCACCACGTCCTCGGCACAGTCCTGCTGATCGTCCGCCTGGGCCGGGCCGCCGACCGCGCCGTCGGCGAGCAGTTCACCTACCGCCTTGTCGACAAACTGTCCGAACCGATCGTCCGCGCGATCAAGAAACCGGTCACGATCGCTGTGCTGGACGAGGTGGTCAAGGTCCTGGAAACCGGCAACTACCCGGAGAACCTCGCCAAATCCCTGAGCGAGAACAAGTCCGAGCTGCGCGCCATCATCACCGAAAAAATCGCCGAGGACCCGCAGCTCGGCAAACTGCGCCGGCTCCCGTTCCACGACGAGATCGTCCGCGCGACCGTCGACACTTCCTTCCGGGTGCTGCTGGAGGTCCTGCTCGATCCGCGCATCGACGACTTCTTTTCCTCCGTCGTGCGCGACAACCGCGAGCAGATCCGCCGTGCGGTCGAGCTGGGATTGGCCGATGTGGACGAGTCCCCGGAGGAGGAGCTGCTGCGCACTCGCACCCAGCGCGCCGCCGCGCACGAGTACGACGTCAATCATCCGCGGCGTTGATCATCCATTGTGGACATACCTACCGTGCGCCGTCGGACGCTGACTCTCCGTTGCAGCACAGGGAATTCACAGCTAAGAGTCGAACGCGGAGGCGTCAACCGCTGAAAGAGTGCACTGTGGTCGCCCGCTGCGCGCACAGTCGCCTGGAGTAGGGTGAGATCTCCCGTTCCGTTGCTGCACAAGGGTTGTGTTGGCACGAGTACGGGGCGTTCCCGCCGGGGCCGAGGCAGACTGGAGCCGGCGGGGAGGTTGAGCGCTGGTTTGGAGTCGTGGACGTGATTGATAGCGGGCAGCAGGTGCGCAGGTGCCGTCGACGGGACTGCGCGGAGGATTCCTTGTGGCGCGGGCTGTGTTCCGTGCATTGGAACCGCTGGCAGAGCGGCGCGGACGCGCTCGAACTTCCGGACGATGACGTACCCCCGCCGCCCGCGCAGGTCTGGTGGCCGCCGGAGCGTTCGCACGCGCCGCTGAGCAGCCGGGTGCTGCCCGGGTCGTAACGGCGCCCCGCCCGGTTGCACGCGTCGAGCACGGTCGGCGCGTGTCCGGTCACCTTGGGCCACCGGACAGGGCGCGCGTTACCGGCGCGAACGCGGGATGCGCGGCCGGTCCGGTTTGGAGAGCATCCGCTCCAGCCGGGCCCGGGCCACGCGGTACAGCAGGTCGCCGCGATCGTCCGGGATGACCCGGCCGTCGAGGTCCCGGACGGACGCCCGCACCACCACCTCGACCGCCTCGGCGGGCACGCGGCCCGCGAATTCCCCGGTCAGCCACACCGTGACCTCGTCGGTCACTCGGCTTCGCACCGTCATCGGACACTCCAAGTCTCCGCTCGCGGGGCCGTTCGGGGCGGCCCCGGCACTGGTCCGACGGCGGCACCCGTACTCCGTGACGCGAAAACTCGAAGAGAAACTCTTTCCCGGCAACGCGAGTGAACCCGGTAGTAGTTCACCCCGCCTGGCTCAGGCGAGCGCGTTGCGCGCGATCACCTCCGCATACCACCGTGCGCTCCGCTTCGGAGTGCGCTTTTGGGTGCGGTAATCGACGTGCACCAGGCCGAAGCGTTTCGCGTACCCCTCGGCCCATTCGAAATTGTCCAGCAGCGACCAGTAGAAATATCCGCGCAAATCCACGCCGCGGGTCAGCGCGTCGTGCGCGGCCCGCAGGTGTGCGTCGAGGAAGGCGATGCGCTCGTCGTCGGAGACCTCGCCCTCGCGCACCACGTCCGGATATGCCGCGCCGTTCTCCGTGACGTACAGCGGAACCGGCGGGTAGTCGCGATGCACTTGCAGCAGCGACTCGGTCAGCCCGCCGGGCTGCACTTCCCAGCCGGAATGCGTGCGCGGCGCGGCCAGGTCCGGGACGAAGTGCACGTGGTCGGCTCCCGGCCATTCCCGGCCCGCCGGGGTGCTTCCCGCCCGCGCCGAACCGGCCACCCGGTAGCCGCGGTAGTAGTTGACGCCCAGCCAGTCGATCGGCTTGCCGAGCACCGCCTCGTCCCCGTCGCGCACCACGGCGTCGAAGCTGAACCGGGCCAGGTCCTCTCGCAGGTCGGCGGGATAGCCGCCGCGCAACAGCGGGTCGAGGAACAACCGGTTCTGCAGCCCGTCGATCCGGCGGGCGGCGTCGGCGTCGTCGGGCGAGTCCGCGACGACCGGGTACAGGTTCAGCGTGATCCCGGACGGCGAGCTCGTGTGCTGCCGGAGCACGTCCATCGCCAGCCCGTGCCCCAGCAGCAGGTGATGTGCCGCGGCCACGGCGCCCTCCGGGGACGTCCGGCCGGGCGCGTGGACGCCTGAGCCGTAGCCGAGCATCGCCGCGCACCAGGGTTCGTTCAGTGTCGACCAGCTCGCTACGCGGTCGCCGAGCCGGGCCGTGACGGTCTCGGCGTATTCGGCGAACCGGTAGGCGGTGTCGCGTGCGGTCCAGCCGCCGCGATCCTCCAGTGATTGCGGAAGGTCCCAGTGATACAGCGTCGCCCACGGCTGAATGCCCGCGGTCAGCAGCTGGTCGACGAGCCGGTCGTAGAATCCCAACCCGCGCGGTTCCGGCTTGCCGTGCGGCAGGATTCGGGGCCAGGAAAGGGAAAACCGGTACGCGGTGAGGCCGAGGGAGCGCATCAGTGCTACGTCGTCGGTGTAGCGGCGGTAATGGTCGGCCGCCGGATCGCCGGTGTCGCCGCCAGCGACCGCGCCCGGCCGCGCGGCGAAGGTGTCCCAGACGGACGCCTCGCGACCGTCGGAGGCGGTCGATCCTTCGACCTGGAAGGCCGCCGTGGCGGCGCCCCAGACGAACGCGTCCGGGAACGCGAGCACGTCGGGGATCGGCTGTGCGGACATGGTCACCCTTTCACGGCGCCTTGCATGATCCCGGCCACGATCTGGCGGCCGAGCAGGAGGAAGACGATGAGGATCGGAATCGTGGCCAGCGTGGTGCCCGCGAGCACCAGCGAATAATCGACGTAGTAGCCGCTCTGCAGTTTCTCCAGCGCCACCTGCACGGTCGGATTGCCCACGTCGAGCACCACCAGCGGCCACAGGAAATCGTTCCAGGACGTCATGAACGTGAACATGGCGAGGATCGCCGCGGCCGGGCGGACCGCGGGCAGGCACACGTTCCAGAAAACCCGGATCATGCTGCACCCGTCCATGCGCGCGGCTTCGATCAGCTCGTACGGCAGAGCGTCCACTGTGTACTGTCGCATCCAGAACACGCCGAACGCGGTGACCAGGTTCGGCACGATCACCGACTGCAGGCCGCCCGCCCAGCCGAGCTTCGACATCGCGATGAACAACGGGATGATGCCGAGCTGGGTCGGCACCGCGAGCGTCACCACGATGAACACGAACAAACCGTTGCGGCCGCGGAAGCGCAGTTTGGCGAAGGCGAATCCGGCCAGCGACGAGAACAGCACCGTGGTGAGCGTGACCGTGCCGGACACGAGGACGCTGTTGCCGAGCGCCCGCCAGAACGGCACGGTGTCGAACACCCGCGCCGCGTTGGCGAAGAAGTTGCCGCCCGGCAGCAGCGGCGGGATCCGTTCGGTGAGCATCCCGTTGTCGCGGCTGCCCACGAGGAACGACCAGTAGAACGGGAACAGCGAGCCGAGCACGAACACGATCAGCACACCGTAGGTCGCCTTGCGCGGCTTGCCGAGCTGTGCCGCCCGCGCGCGGAATCCAGACTGCACGCTCATGTGCGCCTCCCCGCGAGCCGACCGGTGACGAAGTAGTTGATCAGCGCGATCACGATGATGATCAGGAAAAGCACCCACGCGATCGCGGACGCGTAGCCGAGATCGAAATTCTCGAAAGCGGTCTGGTACAGATACAGCGTCACGGTTTGGAACTGGTGGGTGGAACCGCCGTTGTTCGACCCGGGCATCGCGTCGAACAGCTTGGGCTCGGTGAAGATCTGCAGCCCGCCGATCGTCGAGGTGATGGCGACGAAGATCAGCGTGGGTTTGAGCAACGGCAGAGTCACGTGGGTGAAGCGGCGCACGGTGCCCGCGCCGTCGATCAGCGCGGCCTCGTGCAATTCCTTCGGAATCGCTTGCATGGCAGCGAGAACGATCAGTGCGTTGTAGCCGGTCCACCGCCAGTTCACCATGATCGCGATGGCGACGTGGCTGGCGAACCGGTTGGCCTGCCAGTCCACTGGGGACAGCCCGATGGTCTGGAGCAGGCCGTTGACGAGCCCGTACCGCGGTCCGAAGAGGTTCGCGAAGATGATCCCGAGCGCGACCAGGCTCGCCGCATACGGCAGCAGGATGCCGACCCGCCAGCCGGTCGCACCGCGCAGTCGCAGTGTGAGCACCGCGGCGAGCAGCACCGCGATGATCAGCTGGGGCACGCTGGACAGCAGGAAGATGCTGACCGTGTTTTCCAGCGCGTGCCAGAACTGCGTGTCCGCGAAGAGTTCCGTGAAGTTGTCGAGCCCGATGAAATCCGGATCGTCGTCACCGGCTTTCCAGGAAAACAGCGACACGTACGCGGTGTAGAGCAACGGGAACATGCCCACGATGGCGAACACGATGAAGAACGGCGCGATATAGAGATAAGGCGAGATTTTGACGTCCCAGCGCGCCAGCCGGTCGCGCAGGCCGGGCCGGGCCGCGGCGCGTTGCCGCGTCGTGGCCCGGCTTTCCGGGGCGGCCTTGTCGGTGACAGTCATCGTCAGCGAGCGAGTTTCTTCGCGCCGTCGACCAGCCGCTGCCAGCCGTCCGCGGCCGACGCGCCCTGTTCCACCGACTGCAATGCCGGGCTGGCCACGTTTTCCTGGATCTGGCCGTCGTTCGGGCCCTTGTACTGCGGTTTGGCGACCTTTTTCGCCTGCACGGCGAACAATTCGCCGATCTTCGCGCCGCCGAAGTACGCGTCGGTGGCGTTCAGCAGCTGCGGGCTTTCCAGTGCCTTCGCCTGGCTCGGGAAGTTGCCCTTGGCCTCGAACGCCTTGATCTGCTGCTCCGGCGCGGTGAGCCAGGCGGCCAGTTCAGCGGCTTCGCGCGGGTGCTTGCTCTGCTTCGGCACCGTCAGATACGAACCGCCCCAGTTGCCGCCTCCGCCGGGAAACGCCGCGGTGACCGCCCATTTGCCCGCGTTGTCCGGCCCGGCCTGTTCCTTGATCACGCCGAGCATCCACGCCGGGCAGGCCTTCGTGGCGAACGCGCTCTGCTTGAACCCGGAGTTCCATTCGTTGCTGAACGCGGTGAGCTTCGCCGATTCGCCTTTCGCGACCGCGTCGGTCACCTTCGCCCAGGCGTCCCTGATGCCCTGGTTGTTTTCCACGGTGAGCTTGTCGCTGGTGTCGAGGTAGCCGACCGGCAGCTGGTTGACCATGGAGTTGAAGTTCTGTGCCGCCGAATCGAACCACGCCTTGCCGGTTTTCGCGGTGTACTGGGCTCCGGCGGCGAAATAGCTGTCCCAGGTGGCGAAGAGCGGTTTCACCGCCTCCGGGTCGCTGGGCAGCCCGGCCGCGGCGAGCAGGTCCTTGCGGTAGCACATGGCGAGCGGGCCGATGTCCGTGCCGTAGCCGAGGAGCTTGCCGGTTTTGTCTTTGCCCGCCTCGTATTTCCACGAAAGCCACCGGTCCGGCGAAACGTCCGAGGGGCCGATCTGGCTCAGGTCGTTGAACTTCGAGGATTTGCTGAGGATGTCCGACAGGTGGCCTTCTTCGACGGCCTGCACGTCGGCGAGGCCGGAGCCGGCGGCGAGCTTCGTCATCATGTCCTGGGCGTACGGCCCGCCCTGGCCGGTTTTGCGGTGGGTGATCTTGATGTTCGGGTGCAGCCGCTCGTACTCCGGGATGAGCGCTTCGTAGCCGAACTCCGTGAACGTCGCGAGCGTCAGTTCCACGTGCTCGTTCGGCCCGGCCGCCGCGGGCACGTCGCCGTCGCTGCCGCCGCCGCACGCCGCGGCGCTCACCGCGGTCATCGTGATGCCCAGTGCCAGCACCAGGCCCTTCCGGAACGTTGTCACCGTCGTCAACCCCTTGGAAGTCGTTCTGGGAGCGCTCCCAGATGCCGACCGAGTGTGTTGCAGGTAACGAGGGATGTCAAGGTGCAAGTCTCCGGGAGCGCTCCCGGTGAGACGTGGCTAAGCTGGGCTCGATCGACAGTCAGGGGGTGGGCGAAGTGGTGCCTCGGTCCGAGGACGAGCGGCCGACGCTGGAGGACGTCGCGGCGTTCGCCGGGGTCTCGCGGTCCACCGCGTCGCGCGCGTTGAACGACGACGCGTACGTCAGCGCGCGCTCGCGCGAGAAGGTACTGGCCGCGGCGCGGGACCTCGGGTATTCGCCGAACCAGGCCGCGCGCTCGCTAGTCACCCGGCGGACCGGCGCGATCGCGGTGGTGCTGTCGGAACCGGAAGCGCGGCTGCTCGACGATCCATATCGGACCGCGGTGATGCGTGCGGGCTATCGGGAACTCGCCGACGTGGGCTGTCAGATGGTGCTGCTCTTCAGCGACACCAGAGAAGATCTTGGCCGTACTGTGCGGTTTCTTGAGGGAGGGCACGTCGACGGGGTCCTCGTGTTCGCTCCGCATCGCGCCGATCCGCTGCCCCGGGCGTTGCGGTTGCTGCGGTTGCCGGTGGTGTTCGGCGGGCAGGCCGCCGACCTGCGCCGGGGTGTGCACCTGGTGGATTTCGACAACGAGGGCGGAGCCCGTCAGGCGGTGACGCACCTGGTCGAGTCCGGTCGTCGCCGGATCGCGACCATCGCCGGCCCGCAGGATCAGGGCGCGCCGATCGACCGGCTCGCCGGATGGCGCAAAACGCTCGTGGACGCCGGGCTCGATCCGGCGGGGCTGGCGGAGGAGGCCGACTTCACGCTGGCCGGCGGCGCGAACGCGATGGCCGCACTGCTGGAACGGGTGCCTGATCTCGACGCGGTGTTCGTCGGCAGCGACATGATGGCGGTCGGCGCTCTGCGCACGTTGTCGGACGCTGGCCGCGACGTGCCCGGCGACGTCGCGGTGGTCAGCTTCGACGACAACGCCGCGCTGGCTCCGGCCATGACGCCGCCGCTGACTTCGGTGCACCAGGATCCGCGCGAGCAGGTTCGCGCGATGGTCTCGACGCTGATGCGGCTGCTGGACGGCGAGGACGTCGCGCCGGGCGCGCAGATTTTGCCGGTGTCGCTAGTGGTCCGCGAGTCCAGCTAGCCCGGGACCCCTCCCAGCCGGGTCGCCTTACTTTTCCCGGCATGGGAGCGGACGAGGGGCGCGGCCGGGCTGCCGCGGAGTAGGTGCGGGAGGTTTCGACGCCTTCGGGTCCTAGGGGTGCTCGAAGTCGGCGGCGCGGTACCGGACGGCGTTCCCTCGGACGCGACCGCCAGCCGGACGGTCACGCTCGAACTGCGACCGACCGGCGCATGAACGCCACATACAGCGCGCCGGGCACGATCAGACCGAGCAGCCACGAGATGTCCGCGCCGCCGAGCAGCGGCGCGATCGGGCCGACGAAAATGCCTTCGACGTTGGCGAACGGGATCTGCACCGCGATCCCGAGCACGTAGGCGGTCAGTGCTGGCCAAGCCCAGCGTCCGTAGCGGCCGTTCGGGTCGTAGAGCGCGTCAAGGTCGTACTTCTCCTTGCGCAGCAAGTAAAAGTCGACCAGGTTGATCGAACTCCACGGCGTGAGGAAGTACAGCAGGAAGTCGAGGAACAGCACGAAGTTCGACAGGAACTGCCCGCGGCCGAGGATCGCGATCACCGCCCCGACCACGCCGACACCGGCGATGTAGCCGATCCGCGTGGCCTGGGAAAGCGCCGCGCGACGGCCGAAACCGGTCAGTGCGGTCGCGACGGTCATGTAGCCGCCGTAGATGTTCAGGACGTTCACCGTGAACTTGCCGAGTGCGATAGCCAGCAGCAGCGGGATTAGCAACGCCTCGCCGCCAAGGCCGACGACGTACGCGACTTCGTGGCCCTTGAACGCTTTCCCGGCAATGGCGTAGGCCATCGCGCCGAACGACATCGCCCACACCGCACCGAGCACCGTGCCGCCGTACGTCCACCAGAACGTCGCACGCACCGACGTCGCCGACGGCAGGTAGCGGGAGGTGTCAGCAACGTACGGACCGAAGGTGAGCTGCCACGACGCGGTCAGCGAGATCGCCAGCAGGAACTTCGGGAAGTCCAGATGCGGCGCGGCGAGCACGGCACCGAGGTCGTGCCCGCTGATCAGCCGGATCGTCAGGTAGAGGAAGACGACCACGGACAGCGCGGACGCGATCCAGCCGAACCGGTGGATCAGCCGGTACCCGACGATCGCGATCAGTGCCGAAGCGAGTGCGTAGACCGCGATCGCGGCGTCCGTCGGCAGGTGCGTGATCTGGGCGACCGCCTGGCCGCCGAGCAGCGAACCGCTCGCGAAATAGCCGAGGTACATCACCACGACGAGCACCAGCGGGAGCGCTGCGCCGTACACGCCGAACTGCGCGCGCGACTGGATCATCTGCGGGATGCCGAGCTTCGGGCCCTGCGCCGCGTGCAACGCCATCGGAACGCCGCCGAGCGCGTTGCCGAGCACGACCGCGACGATCGCCCACAACGGATGCACGCCGACGAGCACCGTCAGCGCGCCGGTGACCGCCGAGGTGATCTGCGTGTTCGCGGCGAACCACAGGGTGAATAGACTGCGCGGGTGCCCGTGTCGCTCGGACTCGGGCACCGGGTCGATCGAGCGTCGCTCCAGTGTGGCCGCCAACGTGCCCCTCCCGCGGTTCTTCGGTGAATGCGCTGGACGAACTCAACGTCAGCGCGACCCCGGCGGCCAAGTATCCGCCGGGCGATTCTGTCTCGGATCTCAGACTCTCACCTGCTGTCAGCGGCTGGCAGCGGAGTGCCAGCGGACTGTGCGCGCGGCGCCAGCGGCGGCCGTCAGCCTTCGGAGGTCACCAGTTCACAGGGGAGAACAATGCAGACTCCAGTCACCATCATCGGCGCCGGTCTCGGCGGACTGACCCTCGCCCGGGTCCTGTACCTGCACGGGATCCCGGCCGCGGTCTACGAGGCCGAGCCGTCGCCGATGTCGCGGTCCCAGGGCGGACTGCTCGACATCCACGATTACAACGGCCAGATCGCCGTCGAAGCGGCCGGGCTGATGGACGAGTTCCGCGCCCTGATCCTCGAGGGCCGCCAGCAGATGCGGATCCTCGATCCCGACGGCACGGTCCTGCTGGACCATCCCGACGACGGCACCGGCGGCCGCCCCGAACTGCTGCGCGGCGAACTGCGGCAGATGCTGCTCGACTCGCTCCCCGACGGCACTGTCCGATGGGGACGGAAGGTCAGTGGTGTCCGCACGGTCGCCGACGGCCACGAGGTTTCGTTCGCCGACGGGGGTTCGGTCGTCGCGAAGCTGCTGGTCGGTGCGGACGGCGCCTGGTCACGGGTGCGGCCGCTGTTGTCCGAGGTGGTGCCGGAGTACCTGGGCCTCGCGTTTGTCGAGACCTATCTCTACGACGCCGACACCCGGCATCCGGCGGCCGCGAAGGTCGTCGGCGGCGGCGGAATGGGCGCGCCCGGACCAAACCGGCGCATCATGGTGCACCGCGAACGAGGCGACACCCTGCACACCTACGCGATGCTGAACAAACCGGCGGAGTGGTTCGACGACCTCGCCCGCCTCGACACCCCGGCGGCGCTCGCCCGGGTCGCGGCCGAATTCGACGGCTGGGCCCCGGAACTCCTCGAACTGATCTCCGGCGGCGACACCGCGCCGATCCTGCGCAGGCACTACACCCTGCCGGGCGTGCACCGGTGGGACCGCGTCCCCGGCGTGACGCTGATCGGCGACGCGGCGCACCTGCGCGGCCCGAACGGGGAGGGCGCGAACCTGGCCATGCTCGACGGCTCCGACCTCGCCGAACTGCTGGCCGCGCACCCGGACGACGTCGAGACCGCGCTGGCCCTGCACGAGGAACGGATGTTCGCGCGCAGCGAGGAGGTCGCCGCCGAGTCCGCGGAGATGGTCAAGCGGATCACCGCCAACCACGGCAAGGACACCGCGAAGGTCGTGGCCGACGGGTTCCGCCGGATGCTCGCCAAGTCCGGCCAGGCTGGCTGAGGCTGTGCCGCGCGCCTCTCCGGGGACGACCGAAACTCAGGCTCCGGCGAGGCGGTGCGCCTTGAAGAACTGAAGAATCACCGGCGTGGCATCGATGGCCGTAGGGGCGTCGGAGTCGTTGTTCGGGCGAGTGCTCGGCCAGACGTGTCCGGCCCCCTCCACCCGGAAATGCACCAGCGAACACCCGGGCCACCACTGCGTCACCACGTCGCGCACCGGAGAAACCGAGACCGGGTAAGGAAAACACCGGTCCCGCGCGGCCCAGCCGTTCAACCAGTCCGGAATGGACGGCAGTCCCTTCGCCGGATTGCCGGTGTAGGGAATGGTGGTGTCGGCCGTGCCGTGAAAATCGAGCAGCGCGACCTTCCGGCTCGGCTGGCAGGCGCCGCCCTGGGGGTAGAACGCGCCGGAAACCGGGGCGAACGCGGCGATCCGGTCGGCCATCCGGCACGCCAGCACGCCGACGAACCCGCCGCCGTTCGATTTGCCCGCCGCGTAGATCCGCGCCGGGTCCACGCACATCCGTTGCTGCAGCGAGGTGAGCAGGTCGCCGGTGAACTGGACGTCGTCGACCGGAGCCGAATAGGGCGCGCCGGTCCAGGCGGATTTGCCGTCGGTGCCGGTGACGCCCTGCGGGTACACCGCGATCACGTCGGAACCGGAGAAGTCCGACAGCTGTTCCTGGTACTCCGCGGTGCGGCCGTGCCCGTGATAGGAGAGGACGACCGGGTACCGGCGGTGCGGGTGGTACCGCGCGGGCACGTAGATCCGGTACTCGCGATCGATCCCGCCGGACGTCAGATGCTCGACCGTCGTGGTGCCGGAATGGGCGACCGCCTGCCCGCACCCGGCCGTCGGCGCTGGCTCGGCCGCCGAAGCGGGCGCGGCGAGCACTGCGGACCCGAGTGCCGCCACCAGTACGGCAACGCCTGCACGGAAACGTCCGGACATCCGATCCTCCTCGATCGACGGGCGAGCGCGACCATAATCGCCCCGGATCGACCCCGGACGCCCCTTTCGTTCATTGAGTTAACGACTAGGCTCGCCGAGGTGACGGACGCAGAAGAGTCCTCTTCCAATCGCATCACCGGCGGCCACTTCGACAAGGTCGTGATGGCCGGTGCGGTGCACGGCGACATCAATGTCGGCCGTTCGGGCGACAGCCCGGCGGATCTGGCCGACCCGCTCATCGCCTCGGTCCGGCTGCAACCCGGCGGCACCCTGGCCGACCTGGTGCTGGACACCGATCCGCCGCGGGTCGGTGTGCCCGGCGGGACGGTCCACATCATCACAGTGGAAGCCAGGACGAACCGCGCCGTCGTCCTGCAGTCGGCGCGGGCGGTGATCGTCTCGCGGACCCCTCCGCGCCCGGCCTGCCTGCAAGTCCGGATCGGCGCGCCTCTCCGGCCGCGCCCGTTCACGACCGACTTCGACGTTCCGTCGCCGAGGCTGGTCGCGCAGGGCCTGGACTTCCCGTTCACCGTCAGCGCCACCGACATCGAGCAGTTCGAGATCGAGCCGATCACCAAGACCCACGAGGTCGCGTGGCGGCTGGAAGTGGACTGGACCTGTGCGGGCCGCCACGGCACCACGGTCATCGACAACCACGGCGAGCCGTTCCACGCGTATCCGGTGCCCGCCCTCTTCTCGGGCCGCGAAAACTCGGTGCTCAACTCCGGCTGCGACCTGTTCCACGCACGAGGCTGCCCGGCCAAATTGCTTGAGGCGTCGGGTGCTCCCGCTTCGCTCTGGGGTCGCGGGCAACCTTCGCCGTATCCCGTGCTGCCGCCGTTCTCAGTGCCGGAGATCCCCGTCGACCTTGACCTCGACCCCGAGCGGCAGGAGTCGTGGCCGGAATACCGCCGGGTCGCGACAGCCGTCCGGATGGCCGCCGCGTCCGGCGATTTCCGCAGCCACGAACCGCCGGAGTACCGCGCACTGCTCATCCGAATGCTGCGGTACCTCTTCGTTTCCGGCCAAGAGCACCCCGGTGCCGTGGTGGGCCGTCTCATCCACGCCGAGTGGACTGCGGAGCTGGGCGAGGACCACCCGGACACCCTCGCCGTCGCCAACCGCCTGGCCGGTTGCCTGATCGGGATCAGGGATTATCCGGCGGCGCGCGACCTGCTGGCCGACCTCCTGCCCCGAGTCGGCCGCGTGCTGGGCGAGGACGATCCGTTGACGCTGACGGTCGCCAGCAACCTCTGCGTGGTTTACACGGACCTGGAGGACTACGACCGCGCTCGCGAACAGACGGAGGATGTGCTGGCCCGGAGCCGCCGGGTTTTGGGGCCGGACGCCTTGGGCACGCTGCGGACGACCGGGAACCTGGTCGAGATCCATCTCCGGCTCGGCGACCGGGCGTCCGCGCTGGCGGTGCTGGAAGACCTGCTGCCGCGATGCCGGCGCGCATTGGGGGAGAACCATCAGCAGACGGTCAGTGCGGCCGCTGCCTTGGCTCAGGCCCTGGCGATGGAGGAGTGATCGGCAGCCAACGGCCGAACTCGCGCATGATCTCCGGACGATCAGCCGGCTTCGAACCCCGCAGGGCCAGCGCTAGCGCGGCCAGGTCGAGAAGCCGGCGAACAAACCACAGCGCGACCCCGGCGAGGCCGAACGGCAAATAGGGCTGGATCCACTGCATGACGCCGCTCCGCGTTCGAAGGTCAGGTTCATTCCGGTCTACTGTCCGAAAGCGGGGCCGGCCATGGACTCCGGCATGTCCGAGCTTCGCCGGACGACGGTGTGACCTGCCCGGACAACGCCGAACTACCCCGGACTACGGCTGACTTCCGGCGGTCCGCGATTCCAGCCTGGCCGCCCAGTCTCCGTGAGAGCATGAAACGGAGCGCGCGCGGAGGAGGTGGTGCGCTGTGCCCCGGAACCGTCCCGTGCTGGATCCAGCGAGCCCCTTGCACGCTTTCGCGCTGCGGCTGCAGGATTTGCACCGGCGGGCGCGCAAGCCGACGCAGCAGTGCCTGGCACGAGAACTCAGTTGTTCGCGTCCGACAGTGTCGGCATTTCTGAACGGCGAGAGATTTCCTTCCTGGCAATACGTCGAGCGGTTTGTCCTGTTCTGCGGCGGCGACCTGGACGAGTTCGATCAGCTCTGGCGCAGGACTGACGAACTGCTCGAAACGATGCGGCAACCCAGCGCCGGCGCGAGCGCGTGGCTGGCGCCGGTGCCTCCGCCGAGCAGCCCGCCCCCGCCGCCGGACAGCACGCCGGGAAAGCGCCGGTCGCCGCGGATACCGTGGGGAGCGCGTCCCGATCCGGCGCAGTCGCAGGTGATCCTCATCGGCTCCGGGCGGCACGACGATCCGGATCTGGGCGACCTCCCGGCGGCCGCGAACAACCTCGCCGGACTCGCTGCCAAGCTGATCGGCCCGGATGTCGGGATGCGCCCGGACCGGCTCACCGCGGTCGGCGATCCCGCCAGTCTCACGGAGATCGGCGACGCGATCCTCGAACCCGCGGGCCGGGCAACGGATCTTCTGCTGCTCTACTACTGCGGGCACGGTCTGCTGGACATGCGAGGCGAGCTTTATCTTTCGGTGGGAACGACCGACGTCCGCCATCCGGAGTGGAGCGCACTGCCGGTCAGCCTCATCCGCCGGTTGCTGGCCGACAGTCCGGCGCGGAGCAGGGTGCTGATGCTGGACTGCTGCTTTTCCGGCCGCGCGATCGAGGCGATGGCAGGTCCTGACTCCGTCGTGCACGCCCAAACCGACATCGAAGGCGCCTACACGATCACGTCCTCCAGCCGCGCCAGCATCTCAGTCGCTTTTCCCGACGCTCCCTACACGGCGTTCACCGGAGAACTGCTTTCCCTGCTGGCGGACGGCGTTCCGGACGGGTCGGAGTATCTGTCTCTCGGCGAGATCTATCGGCAGCTGCTTTCCCGGATGGGACAGAAAGGCCTGCCCCGGCCGTATCAGCACGGCACTGGCACGGTCGATCGGCTCGCCTTGGTCCGGAATCGCGCGTGGCGACTGGAGGAATGGCAGCTCGCCGACTGAGCCCCGCCCCGGTCAAGCCCGGCAGAACCCCTTGGCCGCCAGCACCCGCTCCACCGAAGCCGTCACCTGCGCCGGCGGCAGCTCTCCGCTCTCGACCGCCCGCTGCAGCCGGTCCACGACCGCCCCCACGTTGTTGTGCCCAGACGAGAACAACGCCTGATCAGCTCCCGCCTGCAACGCCTTCAGCACCGCGTCCGGCAACGCGAACCGGTCCGTGATCGCCTTCATCCCGCCCAGGTCGTCGGTGATCACCGGCCCGGTGAAGTGGAACTCGTTGCGCAGCAACCGGTACGCCTCGGGCGCGAGCGAAGCCGGTTCGTCGCCGGTCAGCCCCGGGACCTCCAGGTGGCCGACCATCACCCCGATCTGCCCGTACTCCGAGATGTCGCGGTAGGGCACTAGATCGACCTTCCGCAGCTGGTCGAGCGGCGGGGTGACGACAGTTCCGCGGTGCGAGTCGCCGGATCCGTGGCCGTGGCCGGGGAAATGCTTCAGCACCGGCTGGACCCCGCCCGCGCGCAGGCCCTCGGCGAACGCCATCGCGTACCGCCGCGCCTTTTCCGGGTCCGGGCTGTAAGAACGGTCGCCGATCACCGCGCCGTCGGGTTCGTCGCTGACGTCCGCGTCCGGTGCGTAGTCGACCGTTACCCCGCGCGCTCGCAGCTGCTTGCCGCGCTGCTCGCCGATCGCGCGCACCTCGTCCGGGGTTTTCGTGGCCGCCAGCTGCCGGGCGCTCGGGATCGAGCCGTCGAGGTCGTCGACGCGCTGCACGCGGCCGCCCTCCTCGTCGACCGCGACCGAAACGGGGATCTTCGCGGCCCGCTGGACGCCGGCGAGCGCGTCATTTTGCAACAGCGTGGTCTTTTTGTCGCCCACGAAGATCCCGCCGACCTGTTGCGTCCGCACGAGGTCCGCGACGCCTGCCGGATCTCCCGCGTTGACGCCCGGCACCACCAGCTGCGCCACCCGCGCCCGCGGATCCATCGCCGCCACCGCCGACGTGCAGGCCGACTGGCCCGGCACAGTCTGCGCCGGCGAAGTCGACGCAGGTGGAGAGGCTTGCGGCGAACTGCCCGCGCTGGGCGGGGTGAGCGGGGTGGGCGTCGCTGTTCCGGACACGGAACGATCCCCGGAACACGCCGAAAGTGCACATATGAGCGTCAAGCCGCTGAGGGCGCTTGCGGTGAACCAGCGGGGTCGGGCGTGCGCCTTCATCATTTCCTCTGCGAGTCCGGACGGGTCCCCGTGACGGTATCCGAACCCCACCGGCGGGCCCAACTTCACGCTGTGAAGAATGAGCGCGTCCCGACTAGAGATTTCGTGAAGCCGCGGTGGGCACACTGGCTGGCACACGACAGGCGAGTGCTCTGCACCGGGGAGGCAGCGATGAATCAGGTCAAGGTGGCGGCATGGGCTTCGGACCCGATCACGCTCGCGGGCCTCATCGACCATTTGCGCACGCGCCGCGAGGTGCGGGTGATGCCGGGTCAGCAGCGCGGTGAGGCGGCGGTGCTCGTCTTCGCCGCGAACCGCGTCACTCGCGAGGTGAAGGCAGCGCTGCGGGCCGCGGCCTCGGAGACGCCCGCGGCCATCGTGTTCGTCGCCGGATACGTGGACGCCGACGATCTGGCCGAGCTGGCCGCCTGGCACGTCGCCGCGGTGCTGCCGCGCGACGCGATCGGCGGGGACCAGCTGGTGCGCAGCATCGTGGCCGCCGCCTCCGGACGCGAGACCTCGATGCGGGATCTGCTGCACCAGGCCGAGACTCTGCGGCAGAACGGGGACCGCACCACTCTGTCGCCGCGCGAGGTCGACGTGCTGCGGCTGATGGCCGAGGGCTGGGACACCGCGGAAATCGCGAACAAGCTCTGCTACTCGGAGCGGACCGTGAAGAACGTGATCTACGGCATGACGAACCGGCTCAAGTTGCGGAACCGTCCGCACGCCGTCGCCTACGCGCTGCGCGCCGGAGTGATTTAAAGGATGCTCACCACGTGCGAAAGCTGACCCGGCGCCCGGCCGTTGCCGCGCTCGCCGCCGCGTTCCTGTTACTGGCGGCCGCGTGCGGTTCCGCCGCGTCCTCGGGGAAGATCACGCTCAGCGTGGCGACATTCGGCGAGTTCGGTTACGCGCCGCTGTTCGAGCAGTACGAGAAGGACCATCCGAACATCGAGATCCGCAGCCGGGTCACCGATTTCGACACGCATTTCAAGAGCCTCGCCACGCAGCTGGCGGCCGGGCGCGGCGCGGCCGACGTCGTCGCGGTCGAGGAGCAGTACATCCCGAAGTACATCCGGGCGAAAGACAAATTCGTCAACCTCGCCGACTTCGGCGCGGACAAGCTGAAGCAGCAATGGGCTTCGTGGAAGTGGGCGCAGGGCACCTCGGGCGATTACGTGTTCGGGCTCGGCACCGACATGGGCAGCCTCGCGATGTGCTACCGCCGGGATCTGTTCCAGCAGGCCGGATTGCCCACTGACCGCAAGGCCGTCGCGGAGCTGATGCCGGACTGGCAGGGTTACGCGAATATCGCCGCCCGCTTCACCGAAAAGCTGCCGAAGGTGAAGTTCGCCGATTCGGCGGGCACCGTCTACACCGCGATGCTCAACCAGTCGCCGGAGAACTACTTCTCCGCCAAGGACGATTCCTACATCGCCGACCGGAACCCGAGCGTGCGCAACGCGTTCCAGCTGTCCGGCGGTCTCGCCCAAGCCCACGAAACGGCGGGTGCGACCACGTACACGCAGGCTTGGAACGTCGCGATCAAACAGGGCACCTTCGCGACTATCGCGTGTCCGGCGTGGATGCTCACGCAGATCAAGGAAGCCGGCGGCGACGCGGTCAGCGGCAAATGGGACGTCACGACTGTGCCGGGCAACAGCGGCAACCAGGGCGGTTCCTTCCTTGCCGTGCCGAAGCAAAGCGCGCACCCCAAGGAAGCCTACGATCTCGCGCAGTGGCTGACCGCGCCCGCGCAGCAGAAACGGCTCTTCCTTTCCGACGGGATCCTGCCGAGCGAACCCAGCGTGTACCAGGACCCGCAGGTGATCGCGCACACCGACCCGTATTTCTCGAACGCCCCGGTCGGCCAGATCTACGCGGCGTCCGCGGACCGGTTGCGGCCGAATTACCGCGGCCTGCACGACGCTGACGTGCGTCCCGAATTCGGCCGTGCGCTCGGCCGGATCGAGGACGGGAGCGAGAACGTCGAGCAGGCGTGGGCCGACGCGGTCCGGATGGGCCGCGACGCGATCAAGTAGTTCTCGTGGACCGGAAGCTCACCCCCTACGTCTTCATTCTGCCGTTCTTTGTCCTTTTCGGACTGTTCGGCGCGTTCCCGCTGCTGTACACGTCGTGGGTTTCGCTGCACCGGTGGGATTTGCTTTCCGGGCCGGAAGGCGGGCCCGGCTTCGCCAATTACGTCGAGCTGTTCGGCGATCCGCGGTTCTACAACGCGCTTTTCAACACCGTCAGCATCTTCCTGCTCGCCGCGATCCCGCAGTTCTTCCTCGCGCTCGGCATCGCCGCGCTGCTGAACCGGCCGCTGCGGGCGGCGACCTGGTGGCGAGCCGGGCTGCTGCTGCCGAACCTGGTGTCGGTGGTCGCTGTCGGACTGGTGTTCGCGCAGCTGTACAGCTCCGGCTACGGCGTGGTCAACGAGGTGCTCGGCTGGTTCGGGGTGCCGCCGGTTTCCTGGCAGTCGCACCAATGGTCGTCGCATCTCGCGGTGGCGAGCATGGTGATGTGGCGCTGGACCGGCTACAACGCCCTGATCTACCTCGCCGCGATGCAGGCGGTGCCGCAAGACCTGTACGAGGCCGCCGCCCTCGACGGCGCCTCGCGCTGGCGGTCGTTCTGGTCGATCACCGTGCCGGGCATCCGGCCGACGATCGCGTTCACCGCGGTCGCCGGCACGGTCAACGGTCTCCAGTTGTTCGCCGAACCGCAGCTGTTCGACGCGACCGGCAACGGCGGCGCGGGCGGCAACGACCGGCAATTCCAGACGCTCACGATGTATCTGTACGAGAAAGGCTTCGGCAAATTCGACGCCGGATACGCGGCGGCGTTGTCGTGGGTGATGTTCCTGGTCTGCCTGGTGTTCGCGTTCTTCAACTACCGGCTGGTGCGCCGGTTCGTGGGCGCGCCGTGATCCGCCGGGGCCGGGCCGGGGCCTGGGTGTACGCGGTGCTGGTGGGGCTGGTCGCCTCGTCGCTGTTCCCGCTGTACTGGTCGTTCGTGGTGTCCACCCGGGACAACGCGGCGATCGGCGAGACCTCGCCGCTGCTGCTGCCCGGCGGCCACCTTTTCGACAACATCCAGCGCGTTTTCGCCACCGTCGATTTCTGGCTGGCGATCGGCAATTCGCTGATCGTCGCGACGACGGTGATGGTGTCCAATGTGGTCCTGTCCAGCTTCGCCGGCTTTTCCTTCGCCCGGCTCCGGTTCCGCGGCCGCAACACGCTGTTCTTCATCGTCGTCGGCTCGGCGATGGTGCCCGCACAGCTGGGTGTCGTCCCGCTTTACCTGGTGGTGAGCGATTTCGGCTGGTACGGCCGGCTGGAGGCGGTGATCGTGCCCGCGCTGGTCAGCGCGTTCGGCGTGTTCTGGATGCGCCAGGCCTGCGAGGGCTCGATCGACCAGGACCTGGTGGACGCGGCCACTGTGGACGGAGCGTCGGTGCTGCGCACGTTCTGGCACGTGGCGGTCCCGGCGATCCGTCCACAAGCGACTGTCCTGGCCATGGTGACCTTCCTCGGCGCGTGGAACGACTACTTCTGGCCGCTGGTAGTCCTCGACCCGGCGCAAACGCCGACCGTGCAGGTGGTCTTGTCTCAGCTGGCGAGCGGCTACTTCACCGACTACGCCTTGATGCTCACCGGCGCGACCCTGGGCGTGCTGCCGGTGATCGTGCTGTTCCTGCTGCTCGGCCGAAACCTGGTGCGCAGCATCTCAACCGGCCTGACCCGGGTATGAGACGTAGCGCCCAAAGAACCCGGCCAGTGCGGACCGCTGCACAGTAATGCTCGTCCGCGGATCAATCGTTCCGATCCGCGTCTGCCGCACCTTGGGATCGACCTCCACCCGCCGCGCCAGCTCCGGCAGGAACCACTGGACGTCGGTGTAGCTGTAATGCATCGCGGTAGCCAAGGTGATGTCCCGCTTCGGCGTCGAAGTGTGTTCCCACAACGATTTCCACGCCGGTGACGTCAGATGACTGCGGGCCTGACCGTCGCTGGTACTCCCGGACGACCCCATCAGCAGCACCGGCCGCGACACCCCCTCCGCGCCCGCACGAGTGAGCTGCTTCCCGTCGACGTCATAGGCAAGCCAACCGTCCAGATCAGCCGCAGCGTCCACCCGGGAGTCCACCGTGGACACTTCGGCAGCCGCGTCCCCGCCGAACGAATGCCCGATCAATCCGACCCGGCTCAGATCCATCGCCTTGCCCAGCCCGGGAATGTCCGGCAGCTGGTCAAGGGTGAACCGGACGTCCGCGACCCGCGTGCGCATCCCCTCCACCAGGTCCTTGCTGCCCTGAGAGAACACCACCCGCCCGTCCGGGAACACCACGAACGGCGCCTCACCGGTGTGATCAATGGTCACCACGATGTACCCCCGGCTGGCGAGATCCTCGGCGGTCGCGCTGCCGAGCGCCCGCAGCGAAGCCCAGCCCGGCGAGTACACGACCACCGGCCACCGTCCCTGCACCGGCGCGTTGGCCCGCGCGTGCGTCTCGACGGCAGCCCAGTCGACCTTGCCGGTCGGCAGCCCCAACGCCGGTGCCGCGCCCTGGTCGAAGTACGGCGCGGCTTTGGCGGGCAGATACCGTGCCTTCGGCCCGGTGCCAGGTCTCGTCGGGTACCAGACGCTGATCATCAGCTCCCGGTTCCGCGCCTGGTCGACGAGGCGGACGTCGCGTTCGCCGATCGCGTGCGGCCCGGACGGCGTGGGCAGGTCGAAGGTGACCGCGGAGTCAGCCGCAGCGGGCGCGGCACCCAGTGCGGTGAGGAGAAGAGCGGCGGCGAGGACAGTTCGGAAGCGCATGCCGGAACTCTGCCGTCCCGGTCGAACTTCCCGCGCCTGCCGACCGTCTCCAGCCACCCCCGACTTTCGTCAACCCGTCCGTCGGGCCACGGTCGTCGCCAGCTCGCTGCGCGACGGCGCCTCCAGTTTCCCGAGCAACCGCACCACATGCGCTTGTACCGTCCGTCGCGGCAGGCGCAGCTCCGTCGCGATCTCCGGGTTGGACCGGCCAGCGGCGACGAGCCGGGCGATGCGAACTTCCACCGTCGACAGCGATTCCCAGCCGCGTTCCGGCCGCGCCGACGCCGGCGAAGCCCCGCGCTGCACGCCGACCGCCTGCAACCGCTTCTCCGCGTGCTCCAGGTTCCACGCTGCCGAGAGTTCGGTATACAGCGAAGCCGCCTCATCGAACGCGGCCTGCGCGGCGTCCAGCCGGCCGACCCGAGCCAGCAGCACCGCCGCGTCCTCCAGCGCACTGGCCAGCTCCGGTTTCCGCCCCACCGCACGGAAGTGCTCCACTGTCCGCAGAACCGGTTCCGGATCCTCGGCCAGCAGCCCCCGGCACCATTCCGCGGCGGCGAACGCCCGCGCCGGTTCGAGTTCTTTCTCCGCCTCCTCGACGCACACCGCCAGCGCCCGCTCCGCCGCGGCCCGGTCACCTGCCGCCAAGGCGATCTGCGCGAACTGCGGCAACCACTGATGCCGCAACATCATCTGCGCGTACGTCGGGTTCAGGATCGGCTCGAACACCGTGATCGCCTTCCGCAGATCACCCCGCTGATAGGCGACAAGCGCGTGTGCGGCAAGCAAAAAGTCGAAACTTTCCCGTTCGGCACTGGTCGCTGGCGCGTGTTCCTCCGCCGCGTCCAGCAGCGCCGCCGCTTGCGCGTGCTCGCCTCGCCGGGCCGCGATGAGCGCCGCGACCCCGTGCAGCAGCAGGGCCGCGGCACCGGGTTCGCGCAGGCCGAAGAAGGTGATCGCCGGGCCGTCCTCGGTCACCGTGTCCAGCTCGACCAGCGCTTCGTCCCACCGGCCTTCCCAATACCGGTGCACCGCGACGGAGACCTGCAGCCCGCTTGGCATGCTGTGCCGCCGCGTCACCTCGGCGGCCTCCTGGAGCGTGCGGTTCGCGTCGTCCAGCCGGTCGAGGTTCTGCAGCGTGAAGACCCGGTTGTCGAGCAGATCCAGGTGCAGGTCGGCCAGTTCGTGCTCGTCGCCGACCGCCGCGATGGCCTCGTCCACGTGCTCGAGCGCGCTGGCGTGATGCCGCCGCACGGAATCGACCAGCCACAGTGTTTGCAGCGCGTGCGCGGTGAGGTAGCCGTCGCCGTCCGCCTCCGCCCGCGCGCGATGGGCGGTTTTCTCCGCGACATCGAGGTCGTCGAGCCCGCCGCGCCGGAAGTTCGCGAGCAGGTGGCGTCCCCGGACCCGCCACAGCTCCGGCACTCCTGGGTCCTTCGCCGGATTGCCGAGCGTTTCCACCGCGAGCTGCACGTCGCCGCGCCGGAACCGCATCGCGGACAGCACGTGGCGCATCTCCGCGGCGTTGTCCGGATCGCGGGACACCTCAAGTGCTTGCAGGGCAAGGTCTTCCGGGCTCCGTTCGAGCCGGAACAACACCCGTACCAACGCGACCAGCAACGGCTCGCGGCGCGGATCGTCGTCCTCGACCACGGCGAGCGCACGCTCTAGCAGCTCTGCCGCGATCAGCGGGGCCCGGTTCGACACCGCGCTCTGGTGCTCCACGAGCCAGTCCAGCACCCACGGGTCCACAGTGGACGGAACGGCCACGAGCTGTTCGGCGACCCGTTTCACCGGCGCGCCGATCTTGGCCAGCGCTTCGGCCGCCTGCCGGTGCTGCGCGGCCCGCGTTTCCGGCGGCAGATGGTGGTACAACGTCTGGCGCAGCAACGGAAGCCGGAACGCGAGCTGAGTTCCGGTGTCGAGCAGGATGTTGTCCGCCACCGCCGTTTCGAGCGGGCCGAGCAGGTCCGACGGACGCTGTCCGAGCACCGCCGCGATGTCGCCGACCGCGAACTCCATGCCGAGGATCGCGCCCCAGCCGAGCACGCGGCGGGTCTCGGCGGGCAACAGCTCCAGCCGCCGGTTGACCGCCGCGACGATCGACTCCGGCGGCTCGAACCGCAGCGGATCCGGGACGTCGGCGAGCCCGTCGCGCTGCTCGATCGCACCAGAGTGCACCAGCGCGTCCAGCATTTCCTTGAGGTACAACGGATTGCCCCCGGCGCGTGCGGTGAGGTCCCGCAGCCGCGGCCCCGGATTCGCGCCGATCTGCCGCCGCAGGAGGCACTGGACGTCGTCCTCGCCGAGCGGTCCGAGGTCGAGCACGATTCCGTCGCGCGTCTCGACCCCGCGGCGCAGCTGGGTCATCTGCGGCCGCTCCGGAGCTGGTCGCGTCGCGGCGACGAGCAGCAACGGCAGCTGCCGGGCCGCCGCGGACAACCGGTGCCACACCAGCACGCTCGGCTCGTCCGCCCACTGCAGGTCGTCGACCACGAGCAGCAGCGGCGATTCGGCGCACAACTCGTCGACGAGCGCGAGCAGCCGGTCGACCGAGTCCAGCACCGGGTCGCCGACGCGCCGCACCGGTTCCTCGCTGCTCAGAGCGACGCGCGCTCGGCGCGGATCAGGCGAATGCGGGTCGATCGCCAGGCCTTCGTGCATCACCTGCAACGGGAACCGCATGCTCAGCTCGTCCGCGGTGACCCAGGCGACCTGCAGCCCGCGGACGTCGCCGAAGGCGTGCGCCAGCAGCTCCGACTTGCCGATCCCGGCCTCGCCCTCGATCCAGACTGCCCGGCCGCGGCCCGCGCGGACCCCGTCGAGCAGCTGCCGCAATTTGCCGACCTCGGCTTCCCGGCCGAGCAACGGGTCCTGCGGCACGCGCACGACCGGCTCCGGCACCTCGGGCCGCGGCAGGTCCAGCGCCGGGTCCTCGGCGAGCACGCGCTGGTGCAGTTCGCGCAGTCCCGGCCCGGGCTCCACGCCCAGCTCCGCGCGGATCGTCTGGCGCGCGTCGCGGAACACGTCGAGCGCGTCGGAATGCCGGCCGCTGCGGTAGAGCGCGAGCATCAGCGAGGCCCGCAGCGATTCGCGCAGCGGATGTTCGGCGGTGAGCGCGGTCAGCTCGGCGATGATCTCCTGGTGGCCGCCCATTTCCAGCCTGCTGCGGGCGATCCGGTCCAGCGTGTCCACCCGAAGCTCGGCCAGATACGCGCGATGCCGTTCGGCGAAATTGCCCGGCACCCCGGACAGCGCTTCGCCGTGCCAGAGCTTGAGCGCGGCGCTGAATTCGGCCACCGCCCGGTTGTGCGCCCCGGCCTCGGCCTCGCGTTTGCCCGCTTCGCGGTGCTGCTCGAACTTCGCCGCGTCCAGTGCTTCCGGTTCGAGGTCGAGCGTGTAGCCCGCCGGGCCGGATCCGAGCACGGTCGACGCGGACCACCGGGTGCGTTCGGGCTCCAGCGCCCGGCGCAGCCCGGAAACGTAGGTGTGCACGCTGCCTTCGACACTGGCCGGCGGCGAATCGCCCCATACGCCCGCGATCAGCTCGGCGCGCGGCACCGGACGTCCGGCGGCGACCGCCAGCATGGCGAAGACCGCCCGCTGCCGCGCGGGTCCGAGCGAGATTTCGGTCGTCCCGCGCCAGGCGCGCAACGGGCCGAGCACCGTCACCCGCAAATCCCCTGGCATGCCGTTCCATTCGCCGTGTTGACCGAGTTTACCGGTCGATTATGGACGCGAGTCCACCCCGGTTCACTCTCCTGCCGCACGCGCGCGGACCGGACTGGCCCGCCGGATGCCGTACGGCTGCATCCGCGTCTCGGCCCGCCGCACGTCCCAAGCCGCGCCGACCGAGGTGTAGCTGGTGAGTGCCGCGAGGAAAGCTGTGCGCGCCTCGTCGAGGCGGCGGTACTCGGCGAGCAGGATCGCGGCGTCCTCGCTGGCTCGCGCGTGCTTGAGCATCCGCCCGGCGGACTCGTAGTGCGTGGCGGCGCCGAGGATCGCGTCCGGATCGGCGGTGACCAAGCCCCGGCAGTGCGCGGACGCCGCGGTGTGCGACGGCGGAGTGTCGTATCCGCTGGTGTCGCCCATCAGCCGCAGCGCCCGGAACGCGTGCGGCTGATCGCCGAGCTGCATGGCGAGCCGGGCCAGGTCGGGCAGCCACTGCTGGCGGGCGGCGGGCGGATAGTTCTGTTCCAGCAACGGCAGCAGCGCGGCGAGCGCGGCGTCCGGCTCGCCTTCCAGCTCGGCGAGCTGGGCGCGCGCGGCGAGCAGGTAGTCGCCGCCGTTCGGTTCGAGACCGTGCGGGAACTGGTGCCGGGCCGCGGCGTCGAGATGGGCGCGTGCCTCCTCCGGCTCGTCGCGGTGGCTCGCGATCAACGCGCCGACTCCGTGCACCAGCAGCGCCGATCCCGGGCTGCGCAAGACATACGACGCCGTTTCCGCGCCGCCCCGGATCACCGTGTCGAGTTCGGCGAGAGCCTCGCTCCAGCGGCCGCGCCAGTAGTAATGCACCGCTCCGGCCAGATGCATTTCCCCGGGTACCGCACGGGTCGCGGCCAGCCGTCGCGCGGTGCTCAGGTCCGCGTCGTTGTCGAGGCCGTCCAGCACGCCCAGTTCGGACAGATCCGGCGCGGCGGCCTGATGGTCCACGGCGAACCGTTCGATGGTCGCGCGCAGGGTTTCGTGCCGCCCGCGCCACATCTCCGGCACCTTCGGATCGGCCAGTGTGCGACGGACTTCTGAGGAGGCTTCGGCGAATTCGCCGCGCCGGTAATAGATGTAGGCGAGAATCCAGCGCATTTCCGCGGCCTGCCTGCTGTCCTTGGTGCGCGCGACCACCGACCGCGCCTCCGCCTCCGGTTCCCGGCCGAGCCAGAACAGCAGCCGGGCGAGCGTGGCGGTGAGCGGTTCGCGGGCCTCGGCGGGCAGCACCGCCTGCTTGACCACCTGTTTGAGCAGGTCCACCGCGATCCGCGGGGACTGCGCGGCGACCGTGCCGATGTGCTCGACCAGCCAGTTGGCGACCCACGGGTCCACCTGCGCGGGCGCGGCGGCCAGCTGTTCGGCGACGCGTTCCGCGCCTGCGCCCGCTCCGTCGAGCGCCTCGGCCAGCTGCCGGTGCAGCGCGACCCGCATCGCGGCCGGAGTCTTTTCGTACAACACGCGGCGCAGCAACGGATGCCGGAACGCGAGCAGATCGCCGGACTCGACCAGGATGCCCGCGGTGAGCGCCTCCTCGACCGCGGCGACGAGCGCGGTCGGCGCGCGTTCGGTCGCGATCGCGATGTCGGCGAGCGAGAATTCCTTGCCCAGCAAGGCCGCCCAGCGCAGCAGGTCTCGCGCGGAGCTGGAGAGGAAGATCAGGTACAGCGTGATCCGCGACCCGAGTGGCGACGGGATCGAACGGCACGAGGAACCGTCGACGATCGCGTGCGCGCCGTCGAGCAGGATCATCGAATTGGCGAGCAGGGTTTCGACGATTTCGGTGGCGTAGCGCGGATTCCCGGCGGCGTGGCCGAGCAGCAGCGAGAACATCCGGTTCGGCGGCGCCCCGGCGAGGTCGGCCGCGATCTTCCGGATCTCGTTGTCCGGCAACGGTTCCAACCGCAGCAGCGAGGTCGCGCCGGACGACAGGTCCGCGGCGAGCGCTTCGAGCGCGGCGGAGCGGGGGAGCGGACGGCTCGCTCCGACGAGCAGCAGCGGCAGCCGCCGGGTCTCGCGGGCGAGGTGCTGCCACACGCGCAGCGTGATTTCGTCGGCCCACTGCATATCGTCCACCACGAGCGCGAGCGGACCGTCCGCGCAGAGCTGCCGGACCAGCCCGAGAATGCCTTCGACCGGGTCCAGCTCCGGATTCTCGGCGAGCGCCACCGCCAGTTCCGCGCGGCGCAGGTCCGAGGCGCGCGGGTGCACGCCCAGCGCGTCCAGCAGCGGTCGCAGAGCGAAGCCCTGGTCGAGCGAGTCGGCGGCGGCGAACAGCGCGGGGTAGCCGGTTTCGTGTGCCAGCGCGACGGTTTCGGCCAGCAGTGCGGTCCGGCCGATCCCCGGCTCGCCCTTGACCCACACCGAACGGCCGAGGCCGCCGCCGAGCCCAGCGACGGCCTCGCTGAGCAGCTGAAGCTCTTTCTCCCGCCCGACGAACGTCGCCGGGCGCGGCGGCAGCACCGGCAACGGGAAGCGGGGGACTTTCGCGGGCGGCGCGGGCGTGGCCGCCTCGTCGGCGGCCAGCAGCTTCTCGTAAAGCTCCCGCAGCGCTGGCCCCGGCTCGGTGCCGGACGCTTCGATCAGCCGCTCGCGCAGCTCGGTGTAGACGGTGAGCGCTTCGTGATGCCGTCCGGAGCGGTCGAGCGCTCGCATGAGCAGACCGTGCAGCGGCTCGCGGAACGGATGTTCCGCGGCGAGTTCGCTGAGCTGCGTGACGAGCCCGGCGGACTCGCCCGAGTCCATCGCCAGCTCGGCCCGGCGTTCGACGGTGGCCAGCCGGAGTTCCTCCAGCCGCACTCGCTGCGCGGTGGCGTAATGCCCGGACAGGCATTGCAGCGGCGTGCCGTCCCACTCCGCGAGAGCCTCGTCGAGCACGCTCCTCGCCTCGGCCCGGCGTCCCTCAGAAAGCAGCCGGTGGCCGAGGTCGCGCAGCGCGCCGAACCGGTGGACGTCGATCTGCTCAGGGTCGATGCAGAGCGAGTAGCCCGAACCGGTCGAGGCGATCAGCTGGGATTCGGCGCCTTTGCGGCGGCCCGGTTCGAGAACGCGGCGCAGACCGGAGATATAGGTGTAGATGCTCCCCTGCGCGCTGGCCGGGGGCGAGTCGCCCCACACCGCGTCGATGAGCACTTCGCGGGAGACCGTGCGGTTCGCGGAGAAGGCGAGCACCGCGAAGACTGTGCGCCGATGAGCAGAACCGAGGTCGAGCTGCCGGTCGCCGAGCCAGGCTCGCACCGGTCCGAGCAGCTGGATTTCCGGCGCCGGGACGCCGCCGGATGCCGACATCGGTCTCCCTTCACGCGCTGACTGATCGTCACACGCCGGATGCCACTGGTGAGCTTACGCCGAAAAGGTGACGTGGCGGGACCGCCCCAGGTTGCTTTTGCCGGTCTTGTCCAGCGAATTGTCCGGTGGACACCGGACGCGGGGGCGGCCCGGCGGTGAACGCCGGGCAAACGCGCGGGGCGGTCTGGCAGGCACACCTGCCGCGACAAAGGGGCATCGGGCCCGTGCTCCGGTTTCCGGGCGGGAATCCCTGCGGCAGCCTCGTTTTGGAACCCGCGCGCTCGATCGCGGCTTGGACGTGCGGACGGTGAGGAGGAGGCGTGGACCCGGTTCCGGCCCCGGCTGGCCTGCCGGCGCAGGCGGCGAGGTTCGCGGCGGCGATCGACGCGGCGAACGCCTGTTTCGGCAAGGTGAACAGCGAAATGGCGGCGCTGCAGGCGTCGTGGCGCGGCGAGGCGTCGGTGCGGTTCGGCCAGGCGATGAACGATTGGGAGCAGCAGTTCGATCGCATTCTCGGCAGTCTGGCAGATCTCGTGGACGTCGCGCGCGGTGCCGCCGCGTCCACCGCCGCAAAGTGCTCAGATGAGCGCTTGCGGTGCGCCGAGCGTCGATGAGCGGCGATCCCGGCTTCGAGCAGGCCGCCGAGGTGCTGTCCCGGATCCGCCGGACGACCGGCGACCTCGGTGCGGTGCTCGCCGAGCTGGAGTCCGAGGTGGAGCCCGAGCTGGCCCAGTGGCCCGCGGCGGCGCGGGCCCGCTACCGGGAGGCCAAACGGGAATGGTCCACCGCGCTGGACCGGATGCCCGAATGCCTCGACCGGGCAGGCGAGGCCTTCCGCGAGATCTCCGCCGAAGACCCTAAAAGAGGCCACTGAGCTGGGAAAACTCCGGTTTTCTCCACGGACCTTCACGCGCGCGCCAGAAAACGTGAAGTCTCGCCCGACACACTGCGTCCAGGCAATGTGGAAGGGGGTAGTCGTGAAGCTCGTCAAGGTCGCAGTGCTCGCCTCGGACCCGATCACCCGGGCCGGAGCCGCGAGCCTGCTCGGTTCGCGCCCGGAACTGGTCCTGCTCGGCCACGACGCGGCGAGCCAGGCGGACGTGGTCCTCGTGATGGAGGAGCACGTGACCGACCGGGTGCTGTCGCAGGTGCGGGAGCTCGGCAGGCAGTCCGAGCAGCTGACCGGACCGCATCTGGTGATCGTCGTCGACCATTTCCGCGAGAGCGACTTGATGACGGCCGTCGAATGCGGGGTCGTCGCGATCCTGCCGCGCCGCGAAACCGGCGGCGGCGAACTGGTCGCGGCAGTGTTGGCCGCTGGGGACGGAACGGCGACGCTGCCGCCGCGGCTGCAGGGCGCGCTGCTCGCTCAGGTGCAGCGCATGCGCCGCGACGTGCTCGAACCGAACGGCCTCACGCTGTCCGGCCTCGCCTCGCGCGAATGCGACGTGCTGCGGCTGGTGGCCGAGGGCTACGGCACCGAGGAGATCGCGACGAAGCTCTGTTATTCGGAGCGGACGGTCAAGAACGTGCTGTACGGCCTGATGACCCGCTGCGGTCTGAACAACCGTGCCCACGCCGTGGCCTATGCCCTGCGGGCCGGCGCGATCTAGTGTTCTGAGCATGGCGCAGACGGCGGTAGAGATCGCTCGCGGAGTGCGGGCAGGAGAGCTGGACCTGGTTCAGGTGACCGAGGAAGCACTCGCCCGGATCGCGGCGGCGGACGGCGTCGTCGGCGCGTTCCGCCGCGTGCGCGCCGCCGAGGCACGGGCCGAAGCCGCCGAAGTCGCGGCGCGCCCGGACCTGGCTTCGCTGCCGCTGGCCGGCGTGCCGGTCGCGGTCAAAGACGTCACCGAGGTCACCGGCGAGTACCAGGGCTGGGGTTCGGAAGCTGGCCCCCGTACCCTGGCGAACGCCGACGGCCTGATCGCCTCCCGCCTGCGCGCGGCCGGCGCGGTGATCGTCGGCCTGACCCGCGTGCCGGAGCTGTGCATCTTCCCGACCAGCGACGACCCTTCCGGGGTCGCCCGCAACCCCCGCAACCCGGCCTTCACCGCAGGCGGTTCCTCTGGCGGCAGCGCGGCAGCGGTAGCCGCGGGCTTGGTGCCGATCGCACACGGCACCGACGGCCTGGGCTCCATCCGCTTGCCCGCCGGAATGTGCGGAATCGTCGGCCTGAAACCGGGCCGCGACGTGGTCCGCGAGGACGTCCCAGGCTGGTTCGGCCTCTCCACCCACGGCCCGCTGGCCACCACGGCCGCCGACGCCGCCCTCCTGATGTCAGTGCTCGCCGACCGTCCGGAATGGGCCACGCCGACGGCTCCGGGTCCGCTGCGAATCGCCACCTCGACCCAGGTCCCGTTCACCCGGGCCCCGCTGCCACGCCCTCTTCGCGCCGCCGTCGACCAGACAGCCGAGCTCCTGTCGGCTGGCCACTCGGTCACTTCCGCGACGCCCGCCTACCCGCTTCGCGCCCTCGGCGGCCTGGTCGCCCGCTGGTTCGCCGGTCCGGCCGAGCAGGCCGCAGGCTCGTTCGACCTGTCCCGCTTGCAACCTCGAACGCGCGTCCACGTCCGCCTCGGCCGCCTGACCGCACGCCTGGTCAACGACCGGGCCCGCGACGAATGGCAGGCGATCGCGGAGCGGTTCTTCGAGTCTCACGACGTGCTGGTGACCCCGACCTTGGCGACCCTGCCGTTGAAAGCCCGCCGCTGGCACCGGGAATCCTGGCTGGCGAACGCGGTCCCGTCGTCGCGAGTGGCGTCGTTCACCGGCCCGTGGAACCTCGCCGGATACCCGGCGCTTTCGGTTCCGGTGGCCCGCCATCCGGTCCACGACCTGGCGTTGTGCGTGCAGCTGGTGGCGCGCCCTGGCGGGGAGCCGGTGTTGCTGGGATTGGCGGGGGAGCTGGAATCGGCGAACCCCTGGCCGCGGACGGTCTAGTTCTCCTCGCCGACGTTCCGTGAAGGACTCCTTGAGGGAATCTAAGTCCGTGAAGGGGACCCTCACGGACGGGCAGCGGAGTCGGCGGGGCCCGTGCGGGAGCAGCCGAAGTCCGTGAGGGGAACCCTGAGGGAATCAGAGTCCGTGAAGGTGGCCCCCACAGACAGCTGAAGTCCGTGAAGGGCTCCTTGAGGGAATCAGATTCCCTCAAGGAGCCCTTC
>NZ_JBSHAM010000094.1:0-30447 GCF_053611505.1 Amycolatopsis sp. NPDC054798
CCGTCCCGATACCCCTTGTGGTTCTCCCGGGGCCCAGACTCATTCCCGGACCCGGAAACCGAGGCCCGAACCCTGACGGGGTTCGGGCCTTCGTCATGCCCAAGATCAAAGCGGCAGCCCGCGGCCTCGCACCGGGGACGAGAACACCAGCGAGGTCGTCGTCTCGCCGTAGCGCTGAGCTTGTTCCACAAACCGCTCCAGTTCCGCCGTCGTGCGGCAGTGCACCCGGAGCAGCCAGCACTCGTCACCAGTGACGTGATCGGCGTCGGTGATCTCCGGCAGCGGGAGGATCGCCTCGCGGAAGCGCGGGCCGTCCAGGCTGCGGACGCGCACCCGGATCATCGCCTGGATCGGCCGGCCCAGCTTCTCCGGATCGACGCGAGCGGCGTAGCCGGTGATCACCCCGCGCTGTTCCAGCCGGCGCACCCGTTCCGTCACGGCCGGGGCGGACAGCGAGACCCGGCGGCCGAGTTCCGAGAATGTCAGGCGGCCGTCGGACTGCAGCAGCTCCAGCAGGTGCCGGTCAACATCGTCCAGGTCCATCGCGGCACCCTCTCAAAAACTCCAAGCCAGCTGCCGTCCAGACCCGGAAAACCCTGGTGAAGACGGCGGAACACCTGGATCTTCCCCTGTCTCCCACCGGCACCGGAACGGGAGGATCATCAGCGTGAAACCTCGCATCCTCTCCCTCCCGCACGAAGCCTCCAACGCCGTCGAGTACTTCGGATGCGAACTCGCCTTCGAGGTCGACCCGGTCGACCTCGCCCAGGACCTCGCGGACGGACGCACCGACGGCTACGTCCTGGTCGAGACCCGCAGCCCCGGGGCTTACGCGGAAGCGCACCTGCCGGGCGCGATTTGCTTGCCGTATCGGGAAATCACCGAGGAAAGCACCCGCGACCTCGACCGGAACCTCGTCTACGTCTGCTACTGCGAGAGCATCTACTGCAACGCCGCCACCCAGGGCGCGTACCGGCTCGCAAAGCTCGGCTTCACGGTGAAACGGCTGTCCGGCGGCATCACGACCTGGCTCGCCCACGGCTATCCGACCGAGGCCGGGATGCCCGTACCCTGGACGGCGTGACTCGTCTGCTCATCATCCAGCCCGATGCCAGCGATCCCGTCGGCCCGCTCGGGGAGTGGCTCGCCGAGGCCGGCGCTGAACTCGACGTGCGGCTGCCGCCGGAGCAGGACCTGCCGGCGAGTCTCGACGGATACGACGGGGTGGTCTGTCTCGGCGGCGGCATGGGTGCGCTCGACGACGCCCAGCATCCCTGGCTCGTCGACGTCCGGAAGCTCCTCGCCGCCGCGGCTGGCAAAGCGGTGCCGACGCTCGCGATCTGTCTCGGCTCGCAGCTGCTGGCCGTCGCGACCGGCGGGCAGGTCGCGGAAGGCGAGGCGGGGCCTGAGGTGGGGCCGGGGCTGGTGTCCAAGAAGGACGCCGCGTGGATCGACCCGCTCTTCGCGGACACGCCCTTCCTCCCGGACGTCCTGCAGTTCCACCGGGACGTCATCACCGTCCTGCCGCCGAGCGCCGAGCTGCTCGCGTCCACGCCGAAGTACCCGCACCAGGCGTACCGGATGAACCGTTGTGTCTACGGTGTCCAGTTCCACATCGAGACCACCCCGGAGGTCGTCCTGGCCTGGGCCGAGGCGGAGCCGGAAATGGCGGAACTCACCCGTCCGGGCGCGCTGGAGCACGACACCCTGACCTCTGTGCACGCGGACATCGCCGAGACGTGGCGTCCGTTCGCGCGCCGATTCGTCCAGTTGGCCGCCGGTCAACTGCAGGCGGCTCCGGATAGTCAACGCCAGTTGCCGCTGGCTTAACGGCTGACGTCGGAATCACTTACGGCGAGTTAACGGTTCACCCAAACGGTCAGGTACCTTGCGAGAGGTATTTCCGTAGGGTTCGGAGGTCGGGGTGGACCCCTCGCTGCTCGTTGTCGTCGTGATCTGCACGGCGCTGGTTTTTGATTTCACCAACGGCTTCCACGACACGGCGAACGCGATGGCGACTTCGATCGCCACCGGAGCACTCCGGCCGCGTGTCGCCGTCGCGATCTCCGCGGTCTTGAATTTGGCCGGCGCGTTCCTGTCGGTCGAGGTCGCGAAAACGATTTCCAGCGGTCTCGTCGACGAGACGAGGATCGGGCCAGCCATCGTGTTCGGCGGGCTCATCGGGGCGATCGTCTGGAACCTCTTCACCTGGTACGTCGGCCTGCCGTCCAGTTCGTCGCACGCGCTGTTCGGCGGCCTGATCGGCGCGACCTGGGTATCCGCCGGCGCGGATTCCGTCCACTTCGGCAAGATCGTGGACAAGGTGCTCGTCCCGGCCGCCGCGTCGCCGGTGATCGCGGGAGTGGCGGCGGCCGCGGTCACCTACTTCGTGTACCGGTTCCTGGTGCGCAAGCGCGGCGGGCGCGGTTTCCGGGTCGGGCAGATCGTGTCCGCGTCCCTCGTCTCGCTCGCGCACGGCACCAACGACGCGCAGAAGACGATGGGCGTCATCACCCTGACGCTGGTCGCGGCCGGCAGTCTCCCCGCCGGGTCCGCGCCGCCGGTCTGGGTGATCGTCAGCGCCGCGTCCGCGCTGGCGCTCGGCACGTATCTCGGCGGCTGGCGGATCACCCACACGCTCGGCAAGGGGCTCACCGACATCGAAGGTCCGCAGGGTTTTTCCGCGCAGACCAGCAGCGCTGTCGTGATCCTGCTGTCCTCGCACCTCGGTTTCCCGCTGTCGACCACGCACGTGTGCTCGGGCGGCATCATCGGCTCCGGCGTCGGCCGCCGCGAGGCTCCGGTGCGCTGGCGGATGGCCGGGCGGATGGTGCTCGCGTGGCTGTTCACGCTGCCCGCGGCGGCGATCGTCGGTGCGGCGGCGGGGAAGATCGCGTCGCTCGGCGAGGCCGGGACCATCGCGGTCGGCGTCGCCGGGATTCTCTTTGCGGCCGGGATTTACCTCCTGTCCCGGCGCAAACCCGTCACCGCGCACAGCTTCCAGGTCCCCGAACCGTCCGCCGCCGATACCGAACCGGACCGCCTGGCTGCCTGAACCGCCCCGAGTCCGGCTACGGTGTGAGCGATGGCAGAGCGCGCGCGGACCACAGCTTCGGCGGCCAGGTACGGCTTCACTGACACCCGGGCCGACGGTCAACTGCGCGCGGCGGGCTGGTGGACTGAAGGCGGACCCGCCGACGGGGCCACGGACGTCCTTCTCGCGCTCTCCCGCGCCGCGGATCCTGACCTCGCGCTGGCCGGGCTCGACCGCATCCGCGAGGCCGACGAACCCGGCTGGCCCGAGCTGGACAGCACGCTCCGCGAGAACCGCACGTTCCGCGGCCGGCTCCTGGGCGTGCTCGGCACCTCCACCGCGCTGGCGGACTTCCTCGTCGCCAATCCGGGCGAGTGGCGCTGCCTCGCGGACAACCGCTGTACGGATCCGGCGAAGTTCGCGGACCGGTTGCTCGAGCGGGTGCGGCAGGACGACGGGACGTACGTCACCGGGACGGCCGCCGAGCATGAATTGCGTGCTGGCTACCGCGGGCTGTTGCTCGGCATCGCCGCCGCTGACCTCGGCCATCTCGTGGAGCCCGGCCTGGACCATCCGCAGTTCCGCGACGTGGCCAGCGAGCTGACCACGCTCGCCGAGGCTTCGCTGCAGACCGGGCTCATGGTCGCCGAGCAGGAGGTCGGTGCGTCCGCCGAAGGCGCGCTCGCGGTGATCGCGATGGGCAAGACCGGCGGTCGCGAGCTGAACTACGTGAGCGACGTCGACGTCATCTTCGTCGGGGCCGGCGACCTCGGCGTCGCGACCCGGCTGGCCAGCACGATGATGCGGCTGGTCGGCAACGCGTGCTTCGAGGTCGACGCGGCGTTGCGGCCGGAGGGCAAGAGCGGCGCGTTGGTGCGCACGCTCGAAGGGCACACCGCGTACTACCAGAAGTGGGCGAAGACCTGGGAGTTCCAGGCTTTGCTGAAGGCGCGTCCGGTGGCCGGCGACGCCGAGCTGGGCCGCCAGTACGCCGAGATGGTCGCGCCGATGGTGTGGTCGGCCGCGGACCGCGAGAACTTCGTGACCGAGGTACAGCAGATGCGCCGGCGGGTGGAGGACCACGTCGCGTCGGAGCATCTCGAACGCGAGCTGAAGCTGGGCCGCGGCGGGCTGCGGGACGTCGAGTTCGCCGTGCAGCTGCTGCAGCTCGTGCACGGCCGGGTGGATCCCGCGCTGCGCTCACCGTCCACTTTGGAGGCTTTGGCCGCGCTCGGCGACGGCGGGTACGTCGGCCGCGCGGACGCCGCGGAAATGGGTTCGTCGTACGAGTTCCTGCGTACCGTCGAGCACCGGCTGCAGCTGCGCCGGTTGCGGCGTACGCACCTGTTCCCCGCTGCGTCGGACACCGATGAGCTGCGGATTCTCGCTCGTGCCTGCGGGATTCGGCCGGTTCGCGGGCGTAGCCAGGGCGAGGCGCTTCTTGCCGAGTTCCGCCGTCACGCGCAGGGAATTCGGCGGCTGCACGAGAAGGTGTTCTACCGTCCGCTGCTGCAGTCGGTGGCGAATGTGCCGACGGAAGCGTTGCGGCTCACCACGAAACAGGCCGCCAGCCGGCTCGCCGCGCTCGGGTACGCCGCGCCGGAAGGGGCGCTGCAGCACATCAAGGCGCTGACCGCCGGGGTTTCGCGCCGCGCGGCCATTCAGCAGGCGCTGCTTCCGGTGTTGCTCGACTGCCTGGCCGATACGCCCGATCCGGACGGCGGTCTGCTCTCGTATCGCAAGGTGTCCGAGGCGCTTCAGGACACGCCCTGGTACCTGCGTGTACTGCGTGACGAGGGCACAGTCGTCGAGCGGCTCGCCTTCCTGCTCGGTACGTCGCACTTGGTGCCGGACCTGCTTGTGCGCGCGCCGGAAGTGCTGCAGCTGCTGGGAGATCCGGCCCGGCTGACCGGACGCACGCCTGCGGAAGTGGCGACGTCGCTGCGGGCTGCTGTGCGTCGTCAGCCTGGGCTGAGCGCTGCGGTCACCGCCGCACGGTCGTTGCGTCGGCATGAGCTGCTGCGTGTCGCGTGCGCGGATTTGTTGGGACTGCTGGACGTTCCGTCGGTCTGCGAAGCGCTGTCGAGCGTGTGGGTGGCGGTGTTGCAGGGAGCGTTGTCGGCGGCTTATCGGCAACGGCAGGCTGAGCTGGGGCGTACTCCGGCGACGATCGCGGTCATCGGCATGGGACGGCTTGGCGGGGCGGAACTGGGCTACGGCTCGGACGCTGACGTCCTCTTCATCTGCGAGCCCGCCGAAGGGGTTTCGGACGCCGAAGCGGTGCGGTTCGCCTCGTCGGTCGCGGAGACGGTGCGGAAGATTCTCGGCGCGCCGAGCGCGGACCCGGCGTTGATCGTCGACGCCGATCTCCGGCCGGAAGGGCGCAGCGGGCCGCTGGTGCGGACGTTGGAGTCGTACCGGGCGTACTACCAGCGCTGGGGCGAGGTGTGGGAATCGCAGGCGTTGCTGCGGGCCCGGTTCGCCGCCGGCGACGAGGAGCTTGGCCAGCGGTTCATCGAGATGATCGACCCGTTGCGCTATCCGGAAGGCGGGCTCGACCCGACGGACGCGCGCGAGATCCGGCGGATCAAGGCCCGGGTGGAGACTGAACGGCTTCCGCGCGGAGCCGACCCGACGCGGCATACGAAACTCGGCCGCGGCGGTCTCGCCGACGTCGAGTGGACTGTCCAGCTCCTGCAGTTGCAGCACGCGCACGAGGTGCCTGGCCTGCGGACGACGTCGACCCTCGACGCGCTGACGGCCTTGGCCGAGGCCGATCTCGCGCCAGCCGAGTCGGTGGACTCGTTGCGCGAGGCGTGGCTGCTGGCCACGCGCGTGCGCAACGCGACGATGCTGGTGCGTGGAAAGGCAGCGGACGAGGTGCCCGGCACCGGCCGCGACCTCGCCGCGGTGGCGCGCGTGTTCGGCTACTCGGTGGACGACGACCCGGGCGAGTTCCTCGACGCCTACCGACGTGTGACGCGGCACGCACATGCTGTGGTCGAGGAACTCTTCTACGACAACTAGCCTGAGCGTTGTGACCGACCGCGAACCGTTCCGCACCCGGATCAAGGTGCGCCACTACGAACTCGACACGCTGGGCCACCTGAACCACGCCGTGTACCACTCGTACGGCGAGGTTTCCCGGTTGGAAGTCTTCGAGGCGGCGGGCGGCGACGCCCTGCAGGAATCGCGCCTCGCACCGGTGCTGCTCGAATCGAACATCGTCTACCGGCGGGAATTGCGCGCCGGGGACGTGGTGGACGTGACCTGCGACGCGTCGTTCGGCGATGGCAAGGTGTTCTGGATGACCTCGCGCATCCTCAAGCTGGACGGGACGCTGTCGGCCGAGATCAAATGCACGCTGGGGCTGATGGATCTGGAAAAGCGCAAGCTGGTGCCGGACCCGCGGGGGCATTTCGAGCGGGCGGGGATCGACTTGAAGGTGCTGTCTACTTCGGAGTGATTTCGCGCTGGGCGGAAGGGTTATTTCCTCAGGCCTGGCCGTGGGTGCCGTTCGCCGAGACCTGTTCGCTCCAGGCGAGGAGGCCGTGCAGGCGCTGGCTCAGCTCGCGTCCGAGTGGGGTGAGCGAGTAGGAGACGCGCAGCGGCTTCTCCGTTTCGACCTGGCGGTCGAGCAGTCCGTCGCGCACCAGCGCCCGCAGTTTCTGGGTCAGCATTTTCTCGCTGATCTCGCCGATCCGGTCGCGAAGCTGGGCGAACCGCAGCGGTCCCGGCGCGAGCGCGACGAGGATCAGCAGGCCCCAGCGGCTGGTGGCTTCTTCGAAGAGCGGGCGGCCAGGGCAGTCCTTCGGGAACGTCTCGCTGAGCGGGGCGGGGCTGGTCGCGGCCACGAACCGAGCTTACCAAAATGTCAGTTCTGTTCAGGCCGTTTCCGCGTTCCTATTCTTGCCGCATGGCAGAAATATCCGTGGAAATCTGGTCCGATTTCTTGTGCCCGTGGTGCTATCTCGGCAAGCGGCGGTTCGAAGCCGCGCTGGCCGGATTCGAGCGAGCCGCGGACGTGCGCGTCCGGTGGCGCAGTTACGACCTGCATCCGGACGAGAAGAAGGTGCCGGACCTGACCATCCCGCGCCGGCTCGAACGGGATCTCGGGCTCACGCTCGCCGAAGCGGAGGCGGCGGTCGACCGGATCGGCGAATTGGCCGCGGAACTGGGATTGCGCTACCGGATGCGGGACGCGCTGCTGGTGAATTCGTTCGACGCGCATCGCCTCGCGCACTTCGCCGAGGATCGCGGACGCGGAAACGAACTGCGCGAGCGGCTGATGCGGGCTTACACCGGCGAAGGGGCGAACATCGCGGACCATGCGTCGCTGCTGCAGTTCGGCCTCGACGCCGGGCTGGGCGAACACGACGTGCGCGCATTGCTCGGCAGCGACGACTACTCCGCCGCGGTACGGGCAGATCACCAGGAAGGGCGGGCGCTCGGGGTCAGCGGCGTCCCGACTGTGGTGGTCAACCGGCGGATCGTGCTTTCCGGCGCGCAGCCTTCGCACGCTTACCTGGAAGCTCTCGCTTCGGTTTGACGTCCGGCGCGGCGGGTCAGTCCAGCCGCATTCCGTGCCACACCAGGTCCACTACCCCCTCGGTCTCGGTCTTCCAATCTCCGTCCTGGGTAAGGAAAAACAGCCCGCCGAGTCCGCGCATCAACGTTTCCGTGGTCAGGTTCGGCCGGATCGTGCCCGCGTCGGCGTTCGCCTTCCGCAAGGTGTCCAGCGCGTCGAGCATGCGCGCGTACGCCTGTGTCGGCAGTTCGCTCTGCGACGCGCGCAAGGCGTTGGCCAGCCCTCGTTTCGTCATCATGTAGTGCGCCAGGTGGTCCACGATCCAGACGCGCAACGCCTGATCGGGGGAATGTCTGGCGAGTAATTCGGGCACGATCTCGACGAGCTGGTCCACCTCTCGCTCGTAGACGGCCAGCACCAGCGACTCCGGCGTGGGGAAGTGCCGGTACACCGTGCCGACGCCGACGCCCGCTTCCTTGGCGACCGCGTTGAACGACACCTCTCCCGAGCGGCTCACGGTTTCCGCCGCCACCGCCAGTATCCGTTCGTGGTTGCGCCGGGTGTCCGCCCGCCGCGGGCTGACCGGCATCGCGCCTCCCGCGTTGCTTTCGCCTGCTTGGCTGGAGCCGCTCCAGCACCACCTGGAGTAGCTCCACTTCGTTGCGTAGCGGATTCTAATCCGCTAGCCTCGGTCAAAGCGAGCCAAGCGGATGAATATCCGGTTTACCCCGGCGGCTCGCGTTCCCGAAGGGCCGTCACCACCACCATCACGCCGCAGGACGTCCGCCGCGGACGGACTGCGGGAAAGCGAACCCTACTGTGGACATTTCCCTTGAAGTCAATGGAAGAACCGAGCAGCTCAGCGTCGAACCGGGAGTGACCCTCCTGGACGCGCTGCGCGAGCGGCTCGGCATCACCGGCCCGAAGAAGGGCTGCGACCGCGGTCAGTGCGGTGCCTGCACCGTGCACGTCGACGGCAAGCCGGTGCTGTCCTGCCTCACGCTCGCGGCCGCCGTGCGCGGTCCCGTCACCACCGTCGAAGGACTGTCCACTGAGGACGAACTGCACCCGGTGCAGCAGGCGTTCGTGGACCAGGACGCGCTGCAGTGCGGGTTCTGCACGTCCGGGCAGGTGATGTCGGCGGTCGCCGCGGTGCGCGACGACGTGTCCGACGTCCGCGAGTTCATGTCCGGCAATCTGTGCCGGTGTTCGGCGTACCCGAACATCGTGCGCGCCGTGGAGCAGGCGAGGCAGGCCGATGCGACCGTTTGAGCTGACCGCACCCGCCACCGTCGAGGACGCGCTGGGCAGCGCGGGAACCTACCTCGCCGGCGGCACCACTTTGGTCGACCTGATGAAGCTCGACGTCCTCACCCCGCAGCAGGTGCTGGACATCAACGACCTGCCGCTGCGGGGCATCGACACCGCCGACGGACTGCGGTTCGGCGCGCTGGAGCGGATGGGCGACATCGCCGCGCATCCCGGCGTGTACCCGGCTATCTCTCGCGCGCTGCTGCTCAGCGCGTCGCAGCAGCTGCGGAACATGGCCAGCATCGGCGGAAACCTGATGCAGCGCACGCGGTGCTCGTACTTCCGCGACGTCGCGATGCCGTGCAACCGGCGTTCCCCGGGCAGCGGCTGTTCGGCGATCTCCGGCGTGAACCGGATGCACGCGATCCTCGGCACCAGCGACTCCTGCGTGGCCACCCACGCCAGCGACGTCGCGGTCGCGCTGGTCGCGCTCGACGCGGAGGTCGTGCTGGCCAGCGCCGAGGGCACCCGCACGGTCGCGCTGACCGAGTTCTACCGCGAACCGGGCGACACCCCGGAAATCGAGCACGACCTGCGTCCGGGCGAGCTGATCACCGAGGTGCGCGTGCCGCGGCTCGACTGGGCGGAGAACTCGACGTACGTCAAGATCCGCGACCGGCAGTCGTACGAGTTCGCGCTGTGCTCGGCGGCGGTCGCGCTCGACGTGCGCGACGGGAAGATCGCCGACGCCCGCGTGGCAGCGGGCGGGGTCGCGACCGTGCCGTGGCGGCTGCCTGCCGTGGAAGAGGCGCTGCGCGGCGCGGAGCTGACCGAGGAAGCCTTCGCTGCCGCCGCCGAGGTGGCGGTTGCCGGGGCGAAGCCGTTGTCCGGCAACGTATTCAAGCCTTCGCTGCTGAAGCGGACGATCGTCCGCGCACTGCTCGAACTGACCGAAGGGAGCCGGGCATGAGTGCGCGGCTGGACGGTCCGCGGAAAGTCACCGGCCAGGCCGATTACGCGCTGGACCGCACGTTCCCCGGCATGCTGTACGGGTACATCGTGCTCAGCACGATCGCCCACGGCGAGATCACCGCGATGGACGTGACCGCGGCGAAGAGCGCGCCCGGGGTGGTCAGCGTTTACAGCCCGTTCGACCCGCTGGAGCTGCACCCGTACAAATCGCAGCTGATGGGGGACGTCTGGCTGCCGCTGCAGGACCGGAACGTGGAGTTCTACGGGCAGCCGATCGGGCTGGTCGTCGCGGAGACGTTCGAGCAGGCGCGGGACGCGGCCGGGCTGATCGAGATCTCCTACCAGGAGAAGCCCGCGCAGACGTCGATGGAGGACGGCCTCGCGACCGCGGAGGACGCGCCGGAGAGCCGCGGCAGCGCGCCGTCGATCGAGGTGCTCGCCGACGGCGTCGAGTCCATCGCGGACGCACTGGCGCAGAGCCCGGTCGTCGTTTCGGAGACCTACCGCACCGCGACGCAGAACCACGCCGCGATGGAGCCGCATTCGGCGGTCGCGAAGTGGGACGGCGGCGAGCTCGCCTTCTACAGCGGAAACCAGGCCAGTTACCTGCAGGCTATGGAAATGGCCGGGGTGCTGGGCATCGAGCCGTCGGCCGTGCACGCGGTGAACCCGTACGTGGGCGGTGCGTTCGGCGGCAAGGCAGGCACCTCGGCTCCGGGGATGCTGGCCGCGGCCGCCGCCAAAGTGCTCGACCGTCCGGTGAAATGCGCGCTCACCCGCGAGCAGGTGTTCACGGCAACGGCGAACCGGCCGGCCACGGTGCAGAAGATCGCACTGGGCGCGGACCGCGACGGCACGCTGATCGCGGTGCAGCACGATTCCTGGTCGGCGACGTCGATCAGCCGGTCCTTTGTGGAACCGACCTCGCACGGCACCTCGCGCGAGTGGTACGCGACGCAGAACCTGTCGATCAGCCAGAAGATGGTGCCGCTGCACGTCCCGCCGGGCACGTTCATGCGCGCGCCGGGGGAGGCGTCGGGTTCGTTCGCGCTCGAAAGCGCCATCGACGAACTCGCGATCGCGCTCGAGATGGACCCGATCGAACTGCGGAAGCGCAACAGTTCGCTCGCTCCTCCCGGCGTCGATCTGCAGTGGTCGAGCAAACACCTCGACGAATGCTACGAGGTCGGGGCGCAGCGGTTCGGCTGGGCGAACCGGTCGCCGCGCGGGCACGTCGACGGGGACTGGCTCGTCGGCATGGGCACGGCGACCGCGATGTTCCCGGGGCTGCGTTTCCCGGCGACGGTCGAGATCGTGCTCAACGCCGACGGGACCGCGGACGTGTCCACCGGCGGGGCCGACCCGGGCACCGGGCTGCTCACCGTGCTGGCCACGATCGGGGCCGAATCCCTCGACATCGACCCGGAACGCGTCACCCCGCACCTCGGCGACTCCCGGTTCGCGCCGGGCGGGATGTCCGGCGGTTCGACCGCCACGGCGAGCACCGGCACCGCGATCATGCTCGCGGCCACCGAACTGCTCGACGAACTGGTGGCGCTCGCCGCCGAACCGGGTGCGCCGTTCGAGGGCGAGGTGGTCACGTACGCCGAGGGGTTGCTGCACGGCAACCGCGGCACCATGCCCTTCGGTGAACTGCTGCGCGCGATCGGCCGGGAATCCTTGTCCGCCAAGGGTTCCTCCGCTCCGGGCGAGGAGATGACGAAGCATTCGTTCAGCTCGTTCGGCGCGCAGTTCTGCGAGGTCCGGGTGCACCGGCTGACCCGCGAGGTCCGGGTGTCGAGGATGCTGGGCGTCTTCGACGGCGGCCGGATCATCAACCCGATGCAGGCCAGGAGCCAGCTGTCGGGCGGCATGATCTGGGGCGTGTCCGCGGCCCTGCACGAGGGACTGGAAGTGGAGCCGAGCGGACGCCCCGCGAACGCGGACTTCGCGAGCTACCTGCTGCCGGTCAACGCCGACATCCCGGAAATCGACGTGCAGTTCGTCGAATACCCGGACACGCTGCACAACGCGGTCGGTGCCCGAGGCGTCGGCGAAATCGGCGCGGTGGGCATGGCGGCCGCGGTGGCGAACGCGGTGTGCAACGCGACTGGGGTGCGGGTGCGGAGCATTCCGATCATGATCGAGGATTTGCTGGTGGATTGATCCGGGTGGGGGCGTCCGGGTTCGGACGCCCCCTGCTCCGGGGTGGCGATGAGGGGCTTTCGCGAGGGCGCTTGACGGGCTTCGGGCGGTGCGTCCGGAGCGGTGCCGGGCGGTGTGCGGAATTGCCGAAGCGCCGTCGGCCGGGAGCTGACGGCGGCGACGGGATAGTGCGCCGGAGTGCACTGGGGCTGCCGACTGGCGATGGTGGGTAGCTCTCTGGACCGCCGATGGGCTGCAGCGGGGTAGCGCGGCGGGTCTGCTGCAGCTGGCCCGGAGCGAGCTAATGGCGGGCAGAAGCGGTGTGGGCTGCCGACTGAGCGGCAGCTCGGTTGTGCGCCGAAGTGTGCGCGGTGAACCGTTTGCGGCAGGGCGAGCAGCACGCCCCAGAACACGCCCACGGCTGGCCCGAAGTGCGGTAGCCGGGCCACCCAGACCGGAATATGCACGCAGTGAACGCGGGGCCGAAGGCGGATAACGCAGGCCCGGAAGTGATCGCGGAGCACCGGCCGACAAGCACCGAAGCCACCACCGCGTAGGACCGCGAATCGGCGAGTTACCCGGCGTCCCGGACCCGGCCAGAACCGCCCGGACACCGTTTCGGCACGGCGCATCACCCCTGCGGCGGAACTGCACCACCACCCCATTCACCCCTTTGCCCGCAACCGGAAAATTGTTCAGCACCATGCCGCTGCGGTCTGCCCCCGGCCGCGCGGATGCGTCCTCCGCAGGTCAGCCGCCAGATTCTGGCGGCCTTTTTCCCCTCCCCGGAAAATCGCTCGTGCTCTCGCTCGCGGGCGGTATGGTTTCGTGGGCACTTGTTCGGGGAGGCTGGGGATGGACACAGCACCGGCCGGGAGTGCGGACCTGCCTCGAAGAGGCGGGATCGGCTCGTATCGCGGATCCGAACCGGGCGTTCCGCTGATTGGCCGGGACGCCGAATTCGCTGTGCTAGCAGGGGCGATCGCCGCCGCGGGCAGGGGGCGCGGGGGCGTGGTACTGGTGCGCGGGCAGCCGGGGATCGGCAAGTCGCGGCTGGCCGGCGAGGCGATCGGGGCGGCGCGCGGCAAGGGATTCGCCATTGTCGAGGGGCGGGCGGACCCGTTGTTGTCGGGGCTTTCGTACGCGCCGATCGTCCAGGCTTTCCGCGGCCATCTGAGTGAATCCGCCGGATTTTCTTTCGCGCCCGGTAATCTCGGCGCGTTGTTCCCCGATCTGAGCCCGGTATCGCCGGAAGCCGGAGACCCGGGGCTGCAGCGCACCCGGATGTGCGAAGCGGTGCTCGCGGCGACGCGGCAGCTCACCGCTCGCGGTCCGGTGCTGCTCGTGGTCGACGACCTCCATTGCGCTGATCGGGGGACTATCGAACTGCTGCACTACCTCGGGCGTAACGCGGAGGAAATGCCGCTGCTCGTGATCGGGTGTTTCCGTTCGAGCGTGGACAACGAAGCGCTCGACGCGATGGCGGAGGCGACCCGGCGACATCCGGCGGGAAGGCTGCTCGAACTCGCGCCGCTCAGCGACCAGGCGGTGCGGGATCTGGTGCAGCACGTCCTGGGCACGCCGCCGCCGCTCGCGTTGCTGCGGGCGGTCACGTCCCGGGCGTCCGGGGTCGCCTTGTTCGTCGTCGCACTGACCCGGCATCTCGTCGCCAGCCGGATGTGCGGGCCGTTGCCCGAGGTGATCCGGGACGTCGTGCGGGAGCAGATCGGGCGGCTCGGGGAGGCGGACCGGAGGCTGCTGGAGGTGGTCGCGGTCGCGGGCACGCATGGTCGTCCGGAGGTGCTGGCCGACGTGTCCGGGATGGCCCCGCCCGCCCTGCACGCGGCGTTGCGCCGGCTGGTCGCCCGTCGGCTGGTCACGGAGAATCAGTCGGAGGTCGAGCCGCATTATCAAGTGGCGCATCCTCTTTACGCCGAAGCGGTCTATCACGAACTGCTGCTCGCTGAGCGAAGGGCGTTGCACGCGGCGATCGGGGCGGCGCTGCACCGCGCCGACCGCACCGTCGCGGCCGCGCCGCACTACGCGGCTGGTGGTGACAGCGTTCCGGTGGACCGGGCGATCGAGGCGTTCAGCGCGGCGGGGGCCCGCGCTTTGACGGTCGGGGATTTGGACGAAGCTGCCGAGTATCTCGCCGCTGCGCTGCGGCGGGCGCGGGATGCCCGCCCGGACGTGGTGCCCGCGTTGCTTGTTGATCTGGCGCGGTTGCAGCAGGGGCGAGGGCGGTTGGACGAGGCCGCCGAACTGCTGCAGGACGCGGTCGCGCTCAGCGAGCGGCGCGGGCAGGACACTGAGGGCCGCCGGGCGTGGCGGCATCTGCAGGCGCTGCTCGAAGTCGAGCGCGGGAACCTCCCGGCGGCGGTCGGGCTGGCCAGGGCGAGCGGGCGCCGTCCGGCCACGGATCCGCCGACGCGGTTGCTGATCCATTGGATCATCGCGTTGCGGCACGGCGATTTTCCGGAACTGGCGGTGATCTCGCAGGAACTCGTCGCGCTTCCGTCCACAAGCGACACTCCGGGAGCGCATTCGGTAGCGCATCTCGGGGCCGGTGCGCTGGCGGCGTTGTCGGGCGACGTCGAAACGGCGGTCGTGGAGTTGCGCAGCGCGCTGGAGCTCGCGTTGCGCTGCGGCGACGAAGGCCCGCGTCTCGCGTTCGCTCCGCGGATGATGCTCAACGGGTTGTCCACGCTGCGCGGCGACCTGGTCACGGCGATCCGGGTCGCGGACGTCAGCACCACCCCGGCGGTCCGGCAGTGGCTTCCGTCCGCCACGTGCTACCTGCAAACCATGCTCGCCACCACGCGCTACTTCGCCGGCGACCTGCGCACTGCACTGTCTGAAATGGACAGTGCGGTGGCCGAGGCGCGGCGGGTCGGGCAGGACCGGCTGGTGGGGCGGACTCTGGCTGGACGGGCGTTTGTCCGCGCCGAACGCGGGCACCTCGACGAGGCGGCGGCGGACCTCGCCGACGCGCGTCGCCATTACGATCCTTCGCAGATCGACCTGCTGGACGCGTTCGACCTGGCCGCGACGGCATTAGCGGTGCGACGCGGAGTTCCGGCACAGGCTCCGGCGCTCACCGACACGCTGCCCTTCGGCGACACCCAGCTCAACTGCCTTCGGATTTCCTTCGCCGGGTACGCCGCGGTGCAGCGGGGAGATCTCGCCGAAGCCGACCGGACAGCCGACTTGCTTCGTGCGGCGGGCAACAACGCTCGGGTGCTGCACGCGCTCGCCGAGCGGCAACGGGGATTTGCCGACGCCGCCAGGGGAAACAGGGCGGAAGCGGTGGACCGGCTGCGTGGTTCGGCGACCGTGCTTCGCGGTTTCGGGATGAATCTGCTCGCCGCGCAGGCGGAACTGGAGCTGGCGGAACTGCTGGAACCGGCGGAAGCGGAGGTGGTGACGTCCTCGGCGACGGCGGCGTTCACCGCGGCGGGGAGCGCTCCGTGGCCGGAGAGGATCGTGAAGCAGGGGCATTCGGTTCCGGCGCAGCGGTCCGGGCCGCTCACCCGGCGGGAATCGGAGATCGCCGTGCTGGTCGGGAAGGGGCTGTCGAACGCGGACATCGCCGCGGCGCTGGTCCTCAGCGAGCGGACGGTGGAGACGCATCTGCGCAACGTCTACCGCAAGCTCGGCCTCAAATCCCGGGTGCGGCTGGCGCAGTGGGTGCGCGACCGGCGCGGCGGCGCGGGTGCTCGCTGATCGGCTGCACGGACAAAAGGAATATGCCGGATCGGACTGCCGTCGCGGGAGGCCGATGCGGTGACGTCGTGGTGACGGATCCCGAACACACTGCCCTGGTGGTCCAGTGATCGGGGAGGGTCCGCGATGGAGCAGCACTGGCCGAACCCGGGCCCGCGAGACGCGGAAATCCGCCTGAACCGGACATCCGGAATTTTCTGGAGCAGTGCTTCAGCCAGGACTTGAGCCAGGTGCGGCCTGGCTGGGAACGAAGGCGAACGCGGTGCTCGGCGGCGGACCGGTAACCGTGTCCGTGAGCGAAGTTACGTGGTAGCACGGATGGCGCGGCGGCGGGCCGGTCACGATCATCGGAGTTCGAGGATCGAGGGGGTGTCGGTTCGAATGGTCGGTTCGCGGGTTAAGGCGACAATGGATTACGAATCGGGAGAGGGGACTGGATCGACGTCGGTGCTTGTCGTGCAGACGCTGCCGGCCTTCGCGGTGGACGGTGCGGTTGACGCGCGGCCGCTTTCCCGTGCGGCTCAACGGCTGGTGACTTACCTCGCGCTTCGCGACCGGCCGGTACGGCGGGCCGAGGTCGCGCACGTGCTGTGGGCGGACTCGTCGGAGGAACACGGTGCGGCGAGCCTCCGCACCACGTTGTGGCGGATCGGCCGGGTGCACCGGGATCTGGTTCAGGCGACGTCCGAGCGGCTGTCGCTCGCCGACACGGCGGCCGTCGACGTCCAAGCAGCGTCGAGCCTGGCGCGTTCGCTCGCCTCCGCCAGCGGGGAGCTTCCCGGCGACAGCGAACCGGTGATCGGTTTGCTGTCGACCGATCTGCTGCCGGACTGGTACGACGACTGGCTCTTCGTTTTCCGCGAGCGGTGGCGGCAGCTTCGGCTGCACGCGCTGGAACGCCTGGCCGGACGGCTCGGCGAAGCGGGCCGGTTTTCGGAGGCGATCGACGCCGCGCTCACCGCGGTCGACGCCGAACCGCTGCGGGAAAGCGCACATCGCTGCCTGATCCGCGTGCACCTTCTCGAAGGCAATCGCGGCGAAGCGGTGCGGGCTTACCGCGCGCTCGCGGAGCTGCTGCACGACGAACTCGGCGTGCGGCCCAGTCCGAGAGTGCAGGCCCTGCTCGCCTGATCCGGGTGACGGTGCGGTGACGGGGAACCGTTGTACTGCACCGTATGGCAGGTGCGGACCCGGAGCGAATCGCGCTGCACGTCCTTCGGGCGTGGTGCGACTCCGACGGACAGCTGCGGGTCCGCATCACGACCACCGCGGACGTGCGCCTCGACGCGACGACGTCGGAGGTTCTCACGACCCGCGAAGAGGTTCTCGCATCAGTAGACCGCTGGCTGCGCCGGATCGGCGCGGAGGACGGCGACGTGACGTCGCGGTGACGGAACCAGAGTACGGCCACGGCCAGAGGGACCTCGGCTCAGCCGGGCAGCTGGGCACCGTCCGGGAAGTCGGTGGACCGGCTCAGCTCGGCCCATTCCTCGATCTCCTTGTCGACCGCGGCGCGCCCGTTCGCGATGAGACGCAGCGCGTCGGAGCCGAGGACCAGATGCGCGGGCGGGTTCGGCACGTCCAGGACGTGCAGCACGGCTTCCGCGGCCTTCCTCGGGTCGCCGAGCTGTTTCCCGCTGGCGGCGAGACGGTGATCGCGGACCGGGTTCATCACCTGGTCGTAGTCCGGCACGGAACGTTCGGTGCGGACCATCGACCGGCCCGCCCAGTCGGTGCGGAAGGAACCCGGCGCGATCGCGGTGACGTGCACGCCGAGCGGGGCGACCTCTTTGCCGACCGTTTCGAGAATGCCTTCGACGGCGTACTTGCTGCCTTGATAGAAGGACGTGCCCGGCACGGTGATCAGCCCGGCCATCGAGGTGACGCCGAGGATGTGCCCGCGCCGCCGCTGCCGCATATACGGCAGCACCGCTTTCACCGTCGCGACGACGCCGAACACGTTCACCTCGAACTGCGCGCGCAGTTCGGCCATCGTCGACTCCTCGAAGACGCCCTCGTGGCCGTATCCGGCGTTGGCGATGGCGACGTCGATCGGGCCCACCTCGGCCTCGATCTCGGCGACGGTCTGGAACACCGCGTCGTTGTCGGTGACATCGAGGATCCGCGCGAGGGATTTGCCTGGCTGGAGCTGCTCGAACGCCTCGGCGTCGGCCGGTTTGCGGACGGTGCCGACGACGGTGTGGCCGGCTTGGAGCGCGGCCTCGGCGAAAGCGCGGCCGAGGCCGGAGCTGGCGCCGGTGATCAGGAAGAGCTTGGTCATGAGACGGACTCTACACGGCGTTGAGAAAAATCAACACTGCGTCAAAAATAGTCGGCGTGATAGAAAGCACGGGTGGAAGAGCGAGACACCCGCACGCGGCGCCGGACCGCTCCGACCAAGGGTGACCTGCGCGAACGCGCTATTCTCGACGCGGCGGAGCGGCAGCTGGAGTCCGCGGGCGCGGACGGCATGACTGTGGCGACGATCGCGCGGGAAGCCGGGATCACCCGGGGTGCGCTCTACTTCTACTTCGGTTCCAAGAACGAGGCGCTCGCCGCGTTGGTCGAGCGAACGGTGACCACGCTGCGCGCCGAGGTTGACGCGGTGGACGCGGCCGCCGCCGCTCCCGGTGACGCGGTTCGGCAGGGGCTCGAGCAGACCGCACGGATGTGGCGCGAGCACGGCACGGTGATGCGCACGGCGGTGGAGCTTTCGCCGTCGGTTCCGGCGATCGACCAGGCGTGGCGTTCCGCGGTGGTCGCGCTCACGGACACCATGCGCGGTGTCGCCGAGCGCGCCGGAATGCCGCCCGGAACCGCCGCGGAGGTTGTTGCTGCCCTGGTCTGGATGACTGAACGCGTCTTCTATCAGGCGTTTATCGCTGGCAGCTCACTGGACGACGCGGCGGCGACGCTGTCTCGGGTGTGGCTGGCGGCGCTCGGCATCACGGCCTAGTCAAGCGCGGCCGGGCAAGCGGCGTCTGCGTGACCGGGTTGCGAGACCGGCCGAGGTCGTGCCCGCGCGGACCAGGCGGGGGCGACATTGGGGCAACCATGGCTCCGCACGGAACTTCGGAGCAACGTCATTCGGTGCTTCACGTCTTTGGGGGTAGAGATTCGCCAAAGGCACCGAAACCGGGGAGAGCACAATGGGATTCACCGCGATGAAGTCGATGAAGCTGGTCATGGTCGGCGGGGCGGTCGCCGCGACCGCATTGCTTTCCGCGTGCGGCGGAAACAATGTCGACGGAAATGGTTCCGCGGCGAAGAGCATTTCCGACGCGGCGGCGGTCAAGCAGGCCCCGCAGGGCGGTTCGGCCGGTGCGGCGGGCACCGCGGCCACGTCGAACGGTGATGTCAACTGCAGCAAGCACGGCGGGCAGGTTGGTCCGGCGGGCGGCAAGCAAATGGATCTGATCGCGGTGCAGAGCGCCAATGGCAGCATTCCCGGCTGCACCGAAGCATTCAATGTGATGACGAAGTACTACGAATTGGCGCCGACCCAGGGCGAAGGTCCCGGTCACCGCGTGCTCGGCATTGAAGGGCACTGGGATTGCGCGTTGGGCGCGGAAGAAGAATTCACCCAGGGCGTCGTGAACTGCGGCAAGGACGGCGGTTCCGAGTTCATGATCAAGACCGCGCCGACCGGGGGCAACGGCCAGCCCGCCGCCCCGACGCGCCGCTTCCCGAACACGACGCAGACCGTGCAGTTCACCGGGTTCGACCGTTCGGTCAACATGGCCCAGTTCCAGCTGATCACCTGGAAGAAGGGCGGCCCGGACGACGGCCAGTTCGTTCCCGGCGACGCCAAGACCTACCGCCTCCCGGTCAGCAAGACCGCCCAGGTGTTCGGCGCGGCCGAGCTGTGCCCGGGCGGCGACGTCGCCCTCGACCCGCAGGGCCGCGGCACGAACCCGTGCACGGAGCAGGCCCTGATGGAGGCGCTGACCGGCCCGAACCCGCTGCACGCCGAAATCCACGTCGACAAGAACGACAACATCGACGTCGTCAAGGAGCTTTACCGCCCCTGAGCGGACAACTGACCGGCGGCCGGGGTACTTGCACCTCGGCCGCCGGTTCGCGTTACGCGCCGAGTTTGCGTTGTCCCGCGTCGTAACTGCGCAACGCAGCGCCCACAGCCGCGGCGACGGTGATCTCGTAGACCTCGTCTTCCTGGTATTTCGTGGCCAGTTCGGCGAAATCGGCGTCAGTGAGCCGGTAGGACGCGTCGCGGACCTTCGCCGCGAACGGCTGCAACGGTGCGGGCAGGCCGTCTCCGCTCGCCGCTGCGTCGCGAAGTGCTTGGTCGGTCACCGCGGGCGCGGTGAACACCGAATACCGCAGGTTCTCCACTGGATCCTCGTGCTTTCCCTCCGGACCACCGGCGAGCAGGAAGCCAGGGAAGCGGTACCCGAATTTGTGCAGGGCGCGGGTTCCGCTCTCCAATTGCCCTTCGCGGAGCACGAAACCGAACGCGTTCGCGAGCCGGTTCACGACGTTCCACACCAGATTCACCCGCAGTGCTTCGCGAATCGCCGCTGGCGGCAGGTCCGGCAGCACGATCTGGTCCGGGTTCAGCGTGACGGTCTCCAGGAACGCCCGGATGGTGCGCACTTCGGGCCGCGCCGAGTCGGGATGCGCCGGGTCGATCTCGCCGTGCCCGGCGATCCGGGTCAGCTCCGCGTGCGAGTCGACGCAGAACGGGCATTCGTGCAGCAACGCCGTTGACATGGCGAGGAATTCGCGTTCCCCGGCGGTCCAGTACGACGGGCCGCGCATCGCCGGAGCGGTGAGATCCAGCAACGGCCGGGCGAGAAAACCGGGACGGTACAACAGCATCTTCACCATGTCCGGCGGCTGTTTGGACGTGACAGACATGAACAACCTGGCCCGCAGGCGATGCCCGTTGTCGAGAATGGACAGTCTCATCAGGACTCCAAGGTGGCTAAGCGGCCTGCGAGAAATCGCCGGTCGGCTGGGTTGGCGGCGAGTTCGTGCGCGCGCCGGTACGCCGCCATCGCGTCGGCGGTCCGGCCGAGACGGCGCAGGAGATCGGCGCGCGCGGCGTGCATCAGGTGGTATCGGTCCAGTCCGGCGATGCCGTCAATGAGCGCCAGGCCCTCCGCCGGGCTCGTGGCCATGGCGACCGCGACGGCGTGGTTCAACGCGATCACCGGCGACGGATTCGTTTCGTACAACCGGTTGTACAGTCCCGCGATCGCCGCCCAGTCGGTGTCCGCCGCGGAGCGGGCCTGAGCGTGCTGGACGGCGATGGCGGCCTGCAGCTGATACGGGCCAGGCGTCTCGAAGCGCAACGCACGGTCCAGCAGGCCGATCGCTTCAGCGATTTCGCTGTAATCCCAACGGCTTCGGTCCTGGTCTTCGAGCAGCACGACGTCACCCTCCGGCGTGTAGCGGGCGGCGGTGCGCGAATCGTGCAGGAGCAGCAGCGAAACCAGGCCGAGTGCTTCCGGTTCGTCTGGCATGAGCGTCGCGACCAGTTTCGCCAGCCGGATCGCTTCCTGACGCAGCTCCGGGTGTTCCGGTGCGGTGTAGCCCTGGGTGAAGATCAAGTACAGCACCGCCAAGACCCCGGACAGCCGCTCGGGAAGCAGGTGATCGGCTGGGACCGTGAGGCTGATCCCGGCGTCGCGGATCTTGCGTTTGGCCCGCACCAGCCGTTGCGCCAGCGTCGCCTCGCTGACCAGGAACGTCCGCGCGATCTGTCCGGCAGTAAGCCCAGCCACCGCCTGCAGCGTCAACGCGACGCGCGCTTCCTCGGCGAGCGCGGGATGACAGCAGGTGAAGACGAGGCTGAGCCGTTCGTCGCCGATCGCGAGCAGGAGTTCTTCGGACGGCTCCATCGCGGCCTCCGGCTGTTCCGCGAGCTGAGCGAGCTTCTCCTGGCCGCGGCGGGCGCGTCGGAGCCGGTCGATCGCACTGTTGCGGGCGGCGGTCAGCAGCCACGCCACGGGGTCGTCCGGCGGTTCGCCGCCCCAGTTGCGCAGGGCGAGCGCGCAAGCGTCCTGCAGTGCGTCCTCGGCGAGTTCGAAGTCGCCGAGGACGCGGACCAGCGCCGCGAGCATCCGGGCCCGGTGCTCGCGGTAGACGTCCCGCAGCAGCGGCGACGTCATGCCTGGCGGGACAGCCCGGGCACCCCGGCGACCGGGCGCACCTCGACGGTGCCGACCGCGGCCATCGGGCACAGCGCGGCGAGTTCGAGTGCTTCGTCGAGATCGCGGCAGTCGAGGACGTAAACGCCGCCGAGATGCTCGTGGGTCTCCAGGAACGGCCCGTCGGTGATCAGCGTCTTCCCCTCGCGGACGCTGACCGTGGTCGCGGTGTGCTCGCCCTGCAGGGGATGCGCCGAGACGAACGCCCCGCGCCGGCGGCATTCGTCGGCGAACGCGTTCACCCTGGCCAGCGCGTCCGGGAAGGCCGGGTCGCCGGGTTCGGGACGGTCGCAGTTGTAGATCACCAGCAGGTACAGCATGTGTCCTCCGAGGGCCGGTCCGGCGTCGTCGCAATGGAAGACGAACTTCTCGACCGTAACTCGACAGCGCTGGCCGGGCTTCTCGGAAAAAAACGGAGAACGGCGGGCCCGGGGGAGCCCGCCGTTCTCGTTAGGAGGGGGTCAGCCCTTCTGCCACAACGCTGGCGCGTTCGGCGGTTCCCAGCCCTGCTGGGCGGTGTGGCCCTGAAGGCACACATAGCCGACCCCGTTGAACGTGACGCGCGTGCCCGCGGTGTACGCCTTGCCCGCGGACCAGGACGTCCCGCCGGGCTGGCCGGTCGGCGACGTCGGCTGGGTGCTCGGCCCGCCGGTCGGCGTCTGCTGGACGCTGAGCACGAAGTCGAACGCGGCCTCCTTGGCGTTGTTCGGGGCGTCGCGGACGGTCATGAGCAGCCGCGGGTCGAAAATCGTGTCGGTGTTGTTCCGCGGCTCTCCCGGGAAGTACAGCTGGGTCGTCAGGATCGGCTCCCCGGGGGCCTGCACCTTGACGTGGATGTGCCGCGTCCGGCCGGGGTAGAGGCCGGGCACGATCGTGGTCAGCTTGAACTCGCCGAGGTCGTTCGTGTACTGGTGGCCGCGGAAGGTGTAGCCGACGTTGTCGTAGGCTCCGTTGACGTCCGCCTGCCAGAAGTCCAGCAGCGCGCGGCTGATCGGCTGGCAGGACAGCCCGAAAACGTACCCGCTCACGGTGAGCCGCTGGCCCGGGGTGTTGCTGTCGACGAGCACGCTGCGCTCGGGCGAATTCGGCTTGAAGTACGGGCCTTCGGTCTGGTCGATGGTCGGTTCGTCGCCGTCGTGGCAGTACGGGGTCGGCTCGACCTTCTGGCCGCCGGCGAAATTCGTGCGGGCCAGGGCGGGACCGCCGACGAGTGCGACCGGCGCGGCGACTCCGGCGGCCAGCGCGGCCTTGAGCACTGCCTTGCGGCTGAACTTCCTGTCTTCGTCCATGCCTGCTCCTCGGTGGGGGCTCGGGATTCCCCTCGAACGGTAGGGAGGAGATCAGCCCGCAGCGATGGACGGAGTCATGCAGTCGTGGTGAATCTTCGGGGCGGTGTCGCCGGTGCGGCGGAATCCGCCGGGGCTCAACCCGGTTTCGCGCCGAAAGAACCGACAAAAGTAGGCGGGATCGGCGAATCCGACCCGGCTCGCCACCTGCCGCACGGAGAGGTTCGTCCGCAGCAGGAACCGTTTCGCCTCTTGGGTTCGCGCCTCGCGCACCAATTCCGCCGCGGTACGTCCGGTTGCCGCCTTGACGGCCTCGGTGAGGTAGCCGGGAGTGACGCCGAGCCGTTCGGCGTGCGCGCGCACCGACCACAGCCCCAGCTCGGATTTTTCGGCCTGCTGGGCGAATTCCGCCGCTACCGCACGGGCGCGGGCCGGCGCCGGAGCGGGCGGAATGCCGGGAAGCCGTCCGGCGCGCACGATCAGCACGTGCAGCAGCGCGCGCAGCACGGATTCGCCGTCCTCGCCGCCGCGGCGGAATTCCTCCTCGAGTTCGGCGATCAGCCGCGCGGTCCGGTCGTGCTCGGTCCGGTCGAGTTGCAGCCAGGGCCGTTCGCGCAGCCTGCGCAGGGTTTCGCGGTCGGCCGGATGGTCGAAGAGGAAGTCGTCGGTGAACAGCACGACCGATCCGGTGAGCCCGCTCGCCTCCCAGTAATGCACCTGGCCGGGGGTGACGACGCCGAGATGCGGCGGGCTCAGCTCCCACCGGGTCAGGTCGACCACGTGCGCGCCGGTGCCGCCGGTGACGAGCACGATTTCGTAGAAAGTGTGCCGATGCGGGAATTCCGCTCTCGACAACGGGCCCACCGCGTCGAAAGAGCCGACCGCGAACGGCACCGCGTCCGGCGCGGGCACCTCAAGCCGGTGCAGCGGAAGTTCACCGGTTTTGACCGGTCGGCAGCACATTCCCGGGGGCACCGTCGTCCCTCGCATCAGTCCGTCCTTTTCGCCGGGTTCGGAACGAAAAGTCTAGACCAATTTCGAGGCGGATACCTCCGACGGAAGTATCAGTAACTCGGTGGAGTGACGCTCACGAGGAACCGGGCGGTGGTCCGGCCGTCGTTGCGGAAGCGGTGCGGGATCGTCGAATCGAAGTGGCAGCTGTCGCCGGTTTTGAGCACGTGCGTCTGCTCGCCGACCTGGACGGTGAGCCGCCCGGCGATCACCACCACGCATTCCTCGGACGGATGCGAACGCAGTTCGTCGGACGAGGCGCCGCCGGGTTCGAGCACGCCTTCGAGCACCTCGAGCTTCGCGCCGCCCGGCGACGCGCGGGTGTAAGTGATCGCCTGGTGCGGCGAGGAGATCCGGTATCGGTCGTCGTGCCGGATCACCGCGACGGTTTCCTCGTCCGGCTCCTGGAACAGGCTGAACAGCGGGATGTCGAGCACCTCGGCGATCCGCCGCATGGTTTCCAGGCTGGGGTCGGTGACGCCCCGCTCGACCTGGCTGATCAGCCCGGTCGACACCCCCGCCTGGTCGGCGAGCTGGCGCACGGTCAGCCCGCGCAGGGTGCGGAACTCGCGGATCCTCGTCACGGTCACCAGATCATTATCGTCAAACGGCGCTCCGGCGCAGGTCACCGGCCTCCGAGGTACCCGCTGAGCGGTCTCCGGTCCCGACGTCGATCGCGGTTTCCGACGGCGGCCGGGTCACCAGGCTGACCGCCACCGTCACGATCAGGTTGACGACGAGCGCGGGCAGGCCGACCACGGTTCCGGGCGGCATCGTGTGCGCGACGAGCGAGCCGAGCGCGGGTACGCCGACGATCAACCCGCCGCACAGCGCGCCCGCCGCGAGTCCCGGCGCGGTGACCCGGCGCCACAGCATGGAGAGGAACAGCGCCGGAGCCAGCTGTCCGACGGCGCTGTACACGTTCGTCATGATGCTCAACAGTTTTTCGTTGCTGTGCGCGACAAGAAGTACGGAAAGCGCGGTGAAAACGAGAACGCCCACGCGCATCGCAGTCAACGACGAGGCCCATTTCTTCGACCGGGCCCCGAGCACATTGCGGGTGAACAGGCTGCTGGCCGCGAGCACAAGCACCGCGGTCGGCACGAGTGCGACGAGAATGCCCGCGCCGCCGAGCAGTCCGATGACCCACTCCGGGTACTTCTCGCGCACGAAAATCAGCAGCGACGCGTTCGCCTGCTTGTCTGTCAGCTTCGGCAGCGCGAGCACCGCGGCCAGCGCGATCATCACGATCAGGACGTAGAACAGCGAATACAGCGGCTGGATCACCTGATTGCGGCGGATCGTCGCGACGTCCTTCGCGCTGTAGGACACCTGGAACATGTGCGGCAGCGCGAACGAACCCAGCGGCGTGAGCAGCAGGAAACTCATCCACCACCAGGTGTTCGTGGCGGTCGAGCCGTGCAGCCCGGGCAGCGTCGCGCCGCTCGGATGCGCTTGTTTCATCGCGTCGAAAACGCCAAGCGGTCCGTTGACCCCTGCCGCGTCCGCCGCCCCGATCGCGACCACGAGCAGGATCGCGATCAGCAGCACGTCCTTGACGATCGCGGTGAACGCGGCGCTGCGCATCCCGCCGACCAGCACGAACCCGGCGACCAGCGCTCCGCCGGCGACGACGTAGGCCAGCGACGGGACCTCGCTGCCGAACAGGCTCGCCAGGATCAGGCTCAGCCCGGTCAGCTGGACCTGGGCGTACAGCAGCAGCGCGAGGATGCCGAAAACGGCGACCAGCCCGCCGAACCAGCGGGCTTCGAAGCGGGTGGTGAAGTAGTCGGCCATGGTGACCAGGCCGTGCTGCTTGCCCGCGCGCCAGATCTTGGGCACCACCCAGTAGCCGATCGCCGCGGTCAGCACGACCGTGCCGAGGACGTAGAACCCGGGCGCGCCGTTGCTGAAGACGCCTTGGGAGGCACCGAGCAGCGCGAACGTGGTGAACGTTTCGCCGACCAGCAGGAACCAGAACAGCCAGGTGCCGAACCGGCGTCCGCCGACCGACCATTCCTGCAGGTTCATCGTCCGGCCGCGCGCGGCGGCGACGGTGCCCCAGACGATCGAGCCCACGGCGATGAGGAGAGCGAGTGCGAGTGCCATCGCGTTACACCCGGTCCAGATCGCCGCGGCGGCGATCGATCGCGTAGACGAGACCGATCGCGCCCGAGCCGATCAGCACGCCCGCGGTCATCCACACCAGCAGGAAAGGGATCGAGCCGAAGACGTAGCCGATCCGGTTGACCAGGGGGATCGCCGCGACGCACCACACGAACGGGACGACGAGCAGAAGCCAATGCCAGCGGCGGCGTTTGCCCGGGGACGGTCGGGACATGATTGCTCCTCAGCTACCCACGTCTCTGTGTTCAGCCTGGATGAATGTGCATCAGTGTGAGCGATAGCTTGTGTCGCGTCAATGACGACAATCGGCGCGACGCGACAGAGGCTTGCGCAGTGGAGGTACTCAATGTTCACTGTGGCTGACGGCAGCTCTCGCGGAGGTGACTCGTGGATCCCGACCGGTTCCGTGCCCAGTTCCCCAGTCTGGCCGACACCACGCACCTGGCTTCGTGCAGCCAGGGCGCGATGTCCGTCCAGGTCGCCGCGGCGTTGGGGGAGCTGGCGTATTCGCTGCGCGACCTGGGTGCGCCGTGGGGGCCGTGGATGGCCGAAGTCGAACGGTTGCGTGCTGCCGCAGCGGGTTTCCTCAACGCGACACCGGACGAGATCGCGCTCGTGCCGTCGGCGTCGCACGCGGCTTTCCAGGCGGTCAACGCGGTCGATTTCGACGACGGCGGCGTGATTGTGTCGATGGAGTCGGAATTCCCGAGTGTCGGGCAGGTGCTGCACGCTCAGCGTCCGGCGAGCGAGCAGATGCGGTGGGTCAGCCAGGATTCCATGCGGTCGCTCGGCGTCATCGATGCTTATCGCGCGCAGATCGACGAGTCGACTCGGCTGGTGTCGATCCCGTTTGCCTTGTACACCAACGGCTCCTTGCAGCCGGTGAACGAGATCGCCAAACACGCGCGGGCCGTCGGAGCCCGGGTGCTGGTCGACGCTTACCAGGCGGTGGGCGTGGTCCCGGTCGACGTCCGGCAGCTCGACTGCGACTACCTCGTCACCGGAACCCTCAAATACCTGCTCGGCCTGCCCGGAATCGCGATCCTGTTCGCCCGCTCCGGCGTCGAGGACCACCAGCCGCCGCGCATGACAGGCTGGTTCGGCCGCGTCGACCCGTTCGACTTCGACCCCGCACTCCTCGACGTCCCGGCCAGCGCCCGGCGCTTCGAATCCGGAACGCCAGGGATCCCCGCCGCCTACGCCGCCCGGGCGGGCATCGAGGTACTCGGCCAGCTCGATGCCGCGGCCGGATGGGCGCACGTCGAACGCCTGGTCGCGGAAACGACCGAACGGCTCGCCGACGCTGGCGAGACCCTGAACGGACCCGCCCCGGACGCTCGTCCCGGACCGCAGGTCGCGCTGGTCGACGCCGATCCCGTTGCACTGGCGGACTTCCTGGCCACACGCCGGATCGTCACCGCCCCACGCGGGTCTAACCTCCGGATCTCCTTCCACTGCTACAACACCACCGCGGATATCGATCGCCTGTGCGCGGCGATCGCCGAATACCGGAGGCAGGCATGATCCTCACAGCCGCGCGGCTGCTGACCGACGCGTCCGCACCGCTGATTCAGGACGCCGCCGTCGCTGTCGCAGATGGCGCGATTACCTATGCCGGGCCAAGGAATTCCGCCCCGGACGGGGACGTGACCGATCTCGGTGACGTCACCCTGATGCCCGGGTTGATCGACTGCCACGTGCACCTCTGCCAGGACCCGGGTTCCGCCGAGGTCACCCTGGAAATGTCCGCCGATCACGACGCGCTGAGCCGCCGGATGATCGTCAACGCGCAGCGGCTGCTGGATGCTGGCGTCACCACTGCACGTGACCTGGGCTCGCCCGGCACTCTGGGCACCCGGGTGCGGGATTTGCTCGCCGCCGCACCGGAAGCCACGCCGCGAATGCTGGCCGCGAACGCGCCCATCACCGTCACCGGTGGCCACGCCGCGTCGATGGGCGGCATCGCGGACGGGGTCGAAGAGGTCCGCGCGATGGTCAAACAGCACGCCGAGGACGGTGTCGACCTGATCAAAGTCATGACCACCGGCGGTTTCATGACCCCTGGCAGCCATCCGTCCGAAGCGCGCTACACCGTGGACGAACTGACCGCTCTGGTGTCTGAAGCGCACGCCTGCTCACTGCCGGTGACGACGCACGCGTTGGGCGTCGAAGGCATCGAGCGGGCGGTACTCGCCGGTGTCGACTGCATCGAGCATTGCGGCTGGGTGACGCGTACTGGTACCGAATTCGACCCCCGGATCGCCGAGATGATTGTCGCGCGCGGGATCGCCGTCAGCCCGACCATGAACACCGCTTGCACCGCAGCGGATTACATGTGCCCGTGGGACGAACGCGAGGCTGTGGTCGGCAACCTGCGCGCTTTGATTTCCTTGGGTGCTGTCATCGTTGCTGGTACGGATGCTGGAATCCCGTTGGTGCATTTCGAGCGCTACGCCGATTGCTTGGACACCTTTGCTGAGGCCGGAATGTCGCCCCGGCAGGCAATCGCCAGCGCTACTTCGGTTGCCGCGCGGGTGTGCGGCTTGGCGGAGGTGACCGGTCGGTTGGCCCCGGGCCTCCGGGCGGACGTCATCGCCGTGGACGGGGATCCGACGGAGTCTTTGGAGTCCTTGCACAGTCCTCGTTTCGTCATGGCCGACGGGCTTTGCCATGAAATCCGCAGCAACGATCTGGGGACCGGCGACGCTGCTGCCAGGGAGCGGATCCGCCGGGACCTCGAACAGGGAGCCGGGCGCTGACCGTCCGCTGTCTGGGAGTGGCCTCAACGACCAGCGCGGGCTGCCGCATCGGCGACCGGTCGCGGCGCACGCGACGTCACGCCTGCGTGAAGACCCGACCGTCTCGTGATTGACTGGCCGGCATGGCCGTCCTTCCGCATCCGGGTGTTCGAGGTCCGCAGTGACCTCTGAACCGGCTGCGGCCACCCGTCCGCGCAATCGCAAGCAGCTCATCGTCGAAGCGGCGGGCCGGGCCTTCAGCGAACGCGGGTACCACGCGGCGTCCATGGAGGAGATCGCCGCCGCCGTCGGGATCACCGCGGCGGCGCTGTACCGGCACTTTCCGAACAAGTACGCCCTGTTCACCGAGTGCGCGAACGTGATGGCCGACCGGCTGGTCGCCGTCCTCGACGCGGTGCCGCCGGACGCGTCCGCGGCCGACGTCCTCCGCCCGCTGGCCCGGGTCACGGTCGCCCACCGCGAGTCCGGCGGCCTGTACCGCTGGGAGGCCCGTTACCTCGACCGAGCGGACCGTCGCGTCCTGAGCGCGAAATTCGCCCAGGTCGTCGCGCGCGTGACGGAGCTGGTGCCGCCGTCGCCGGACGCGGACCTCCGAGCCGTCGCCGCGCTCGGCGCGATCGGCTCGATCACCATGCATCGCACGTCGATCGCCCAGCACCGCGCCGAGAACTTGCTGACCGAAGCCGCCCTGCGCGTCGCCACCTCGACGACCACCCCGCCCGCGCCCGCCGTCGAACTCCCCGCTCAGCCAGTCCCGCGAACCCGCCGCGCGCAAATCCTCGCCGCCGCGGTGCCGTTGTTCGAGCGCGACGGATTCGCCACGGTCACGAACGCCCGGATCGCCGAGGCGGTGGGGTTGGTGCCGTCCGCGCTCTACCGGCATTTCCCCAACAAAGCCGAGATCCTGGCGGCCGCCTGCCTGCAAGCCGCGGGACTCCTGTCGCAAGCCGTGGAACAAAACCTCCACGGCACCACCGGCGCGGAAGCCTTGCCCGTACTGGCCGCCACTTACGCGGCCTACAGCTTCGAACACACCGCACTGACCAACGTCGCCGCCGCCGAACTAGGCGGTCTCCCGGCCGCGTTGCAACGTCCGCTGAATCTCGCGCAACGCGAGCACATCGCCGTATGGGAACAGCAACTTCGCCTGGCCCGCCCGGACCTGGACCCGCACCAAGCCCGCGTGCTGGTGCACGCGGGCTTCGGCGCGGTAGTCGAAACCGGCCGGCGGCTGCGGTGGGAGGACACTCCCGGCCACCGCGCCGCCGTCACCGCTTTCCTGCTGAGCGCTCTGGGACTTTAAGCACCCGGCCGATTCGCCGCGGGGAGCGTCGACAGCCGAGACGTGCGGGGGGGGGAGCCAGTGGGGAAAAGATTACACACAGGGTCACCACACCGGCCCCAACGGAAGCGAGGCCCAAAAATCACAAGGCCCAGT
>NZ_JBSHAM010000095.1:0-10467 GCF_053611505.1 Amycolatopsis sp. NPDC054798
TCTCGGTGGCCTGATCGAGGCCACGGGGTGAGGGTTGCCGTAGCCGAACCGGCTACGTGCCGTGAGGGCCACCCTGAAGTAATCTGATTCCTTCTGGGTGGCCCTCACGGACCTTTAAGCCACACCACCCGCCGCAAGCCCGGGCGATGCTCCGTGCCTCGCTGGGGAGCTGCGCGCGACGGCTGCTGAGAAAACCCCAATGCCACATTGGGTGCATGCGACGCACCCAATGTGGCATTGGGGCGCTCCGCGGTAGGCCGGGGGTGGGCCGTGAAGGACTCCTTGAGGGAATCCTGGTCCGTGAAGGGGCCCCTCACGGACCGGCGAGGGTCGTGAGGGGAACCCTGGGGGAATCAGAGGCTGTGAAGGTGGCCCTCACGGTCGAATTGCTGCAGCAGTGTGCTGAGCGGGGTGGTGGTGAAGGAGGGGAGGACGAGGTCCGCGGCGGAGAAGTCCAGGGTGGCGGTGATGGGGTTGGGTATGGCGATGGTGGTGAGGCCTGCGGCTTTTGCCGCGCTGACGCCGTGGGGCGAGTCTTCGAAGGCGATGGCTTCGTTCGCGGTGACGCCTAGGGTGTCCAGGGCTGCCAGGTAGGTGTCTGGGGCGGGTTTTGGTTTGTGGCGGTCGCCGGTTTCTACGGCGGTGAAGCGGGGGGCCAGATTGAGGCGTTCCAGTTGGCCGTGGACCCAGGTGCTGGAGGAGCTTGAGGCGACGCCCAAAGCCAGTCCGCGGTCGGCCGCTTCGTTGAGGTAGTCGAGGACGCCTTCGCGCGGGCCGTCTTCGGCTAGGAGTTCGTGTACTCGCGCGCGCATGGTGGGGCGCAGGGTTTCCGGGTCGACGTCTTCGACTTGTTCGGCCAGGATTTTGAACATCGTGGCGGCCGTGTTCTGGGTGCCGATCACTGTGTGCCAGACATCCAGAGGCAGTTCGACGCCGTGTCCGGCGAACATTTCTTGCCAGGACCGCAGTACCGCGGCTTCGGTGTCGGCGAGGGTACCGTCGAAATCGAAAATCAATGCTCGCGTGGCCACGTTTCGCAGCCTGCCTCACCCGGGGCGGGGTGTGGGTCAGTTCGTGGCGAAGAACTCCGCCAGGACCGGGGCCAGTGCGGCGGTTTTCACCAGGTGCGTCTGGCCGGGCAGGGTGCGGTAGTCGGCGTCCGGGAGTTGGGCGGCCGCGGCGGCGACGCCGTTGCGCATCCATTCAGGACTCTTGCCGCCGTCGAGGATCAGGGTGGGGGCGGTGATGCCGGACCAGCGGTCGTCGGGAAGCGGGCGACCGGCCTGGTTGTCGTCCATTACCTGGGCGTCGTAGGCGAGGGTGTGCGCGATGCGCTTCATGCGCGGCCACATGGGCATCAGGCGCATCATCGCGACCATCAGGGCGGGCAGTCCGACGCCTTCGACCATGAACGTCTTGATCGCGTCGCCCGGTTTTCCGGCGGCGACGGCTGCTTCGAGCTTCGCCTGGTAGTCGGCGGGGACGCGCTTGCGGGTGCTGTCGACGACGAACGGCGGTTCGTACACCGCGACCTTCTTGACCGGCACGCCGCGGTGGGCGGCCTCCAGGACAAGTGCGGCGCCGGACGAGATGCCGTAGAGACCGATTTCGCCGCCGGCTTCCTTGGCCAGTGCGGAGATGTCTTCGATCTCGCGCTCTACGTCGTAGGGAGCCGTGTCGCCGCTTTCGCCTCGGCCTCGGCGGTCGAACGTGTAGACGGTGAAGCGGTCGGAGAGGGCTTTGGCGAGGTCGTCGTTGGGGGTCGAGGTGCGGTAGCAGAGGGCGCCGTCGACGAGGACGAGTGCGGGGCCGGAGCCGATGCGCGAGTAGGCGATCTGGGTGCCGTCGGCGGACGTGACGGTGGGCATGGGGTTCCTCCTTGAGCGGGGTTGCTGGGAGGAACTCTCGCATCCGAATGTTTGAGTTGTCAAGACAAAAAAAGTTTTCGGTGGGACTTGCTGGGTCGGGAAGAGGGCAAGGGGGAGGTCAGGCGCTGCGCAGGGTCAGCAGGGAGATCTCGTTCGGGGCGAACACGCGGAAGGGCGGGCCCCAGAAGCCGGAGCCGCGGCTGTTGTACAGCTGGGTCGGGCCGTGCCGGGTGAGGCCGGACAGGGTGGGCTGGTCCAGGCGGACCAGGAGGTGGAACGGCCAGATCTGGCCGCCGTGGGTGTGCCCGGAGATCTGCAGGTCGACGCTTTCCTCGCGGGCCTGGGCGACCTGTTTGGGCTGGTGGGCCAGCAGGACGACGGGGACGTCCGGGTCGGAGCCGTCCAGTGCCGCGGCGAGGTCGGGGCCGTGGCCGGGCAGGCCGGAGGCGGCTCCGGTGGGGTCGTCGATGCCCGCGAAGAGCAGGCGGGCTCCGTCGCGTTCGATCAGGGTCGAGCGGTTGTGCAGGGTGTCCCAGCCGAGGCTTTCCATGTGGTCCAGCCACGCCTGCGCCTCGCCGAAGTACTCGTGGTTGCCGGTGATGTAGAACCGGCCGAGCGGAGCCTGCACGCCGCCGAGCGGGTCGACCTGCTTGCGCCGCTTGGCGACCGAACCGTCGGCGAGGTCCCCGGCGTGGCAGACGACGTCGGGCCGCAGCCGGTTCAGTTCCGCGACCAGGCGTTCGGACCAGCGGGTGCGGTCGAGCGGGCCGTAGTGGGTGTCGGTGACGACCGCGACGCGCAGCCCGTCGAGCCCGGCCCCGAGCTTCGGCAGGACGACCTCGACCGGCTTCACCGGCGGCACCCGCATGGCGATCCGGTTCCCGCTGACGAGCAGCACCGCCGCGACGGCGAGCGTGACCGCGGCTACGATCCGTGGCCGCGCGGGATCGTCCACTCCGGACACCAGCAGGATCAGCCGCAGCACGTGCGTGAGGACGCTCCAGGTGAACAGCACCCAGATCGTGCCGAGGGTGACGTCGCCGATCCGCGCGGCGGCGTCGTTCTGCTTCGGACCGTGCCCGAGCGCCATGAGCACCGGAAAACTCAGTGCGGCCGCGGCGAAAACGACCGTGCCGACGACCGTCGCCGCCACCGGCCAGTCCGGCAGCAGCACGAGCACCGACCACGGCTCGCCGAACAGCAAGAGGACCGCGGCGACCACGAAGGCAGCCCGACGAACTCCGACCACGGTTCTCTTCCCTTCGCCCAGGTACTTACCCAGCGTAGCTGTAGTCGGGCGAAGAGGGCTGGGGCGCGGAGGGGAGCTGCCCCTCCGAGGAAGGGTCACGGGCGGGTGGAATCGTCGGTGCGGCGGGGCGGCTTAGGGCTCTTCGCGGTCCGCACGCCAGCGGGCCACTGTTTCCTCGACGTCCAGCGGCCGGGCCCGCAGCACCGGGCCGTCCTGGGGCATCGCGTGTGCTTTGCGGATGCGGTCGTTCAGGTCCTCGACGATTTCCCGCACCTGGCGTTCGGACCGGACTTTCGCGAGTTTTCCCGGCAGGTCTTGGATTTCCCTCGGCAGGGCGAGCGACGGCGGCAGGAACGCGGACCTGTCGATGTCTCCTTCGCGAGCGTTCCGGATCATCCAGTCGGTCGCCGCGTCGCGGCCGCTGGGGGGCGGCAGCGGTTTTCCCGCTCCGGGCAGGTCGTCGAAGTCGCCGCGAGCTTCGGCGGCGGCGATTTGCCGGTCGACCCAGCTGCCATACGACACGCCGGGCGGTTTGCGTTCCGTCACCGGAACCACCTCCCTCGCCGCCCAGCGTAGCGGCGCGTACGCCAGTGCGGAGGGGACGAAGGTCCTGAAACGGCAGGTAAGATCCCACGCTGACTGTACGAGGGCCGGGAGGGGACGCGATGATCGTCGAGCACGAGGGCGACGGTCCCGAGGCCGCGCGCGAGGAGATCGAGCGGACGCTCGCCCTGCTGTGGCGCGACCGCGCAGGAGCTCCGGAACCCTCGTCTCGCGGCAGGCGGCCCACGCTCACGGTCGAACAGATCATCAGGGCCGCCATCGCGGTCGCTGATGCCGAAGGGCTCGTTGCGACGTCCATGCACCGCGTCGCGAAGGAACTCGGGGCGGGCACGATGACGCTCTATACCTACGTTCCCGGCAAAACCGAGCTGATCGATCTCATGGTCGACACCGTTCTGCTCGAACGGAATCTTCCCGGACCGGGCGAGCCCCGGCCGGGGGACTGGCGAGCGCAGGTGCGTGTTTACGCTGACCGGACGCGCGACAGCTACCGCCGGCATCCGTGGCTGCGCGAGCGGTCTCGTGTCCGGCCCGCGCTCGGCCCGGGGCAGCTGGCCGGTCAGGAATACTTGCTGTCCATTATGGAGGGTCTGGGGCTGCCCGCCCGGGAAGTCGTCGCGGCGGCCAACGCTGTCGCGGGGTATGTGGACGCGAACGCGGCGACTGAGGCGGAGAGCGTCCATTTGGAACGGACCACGGGACAGTCCAACGACGCGTGGTGGGGACAGCGTTCTTCGTTCTGGTACACGTATTTCGACGTCGATTCCCATCCGGCGATGAACCGGACCTGGCTCGCGGGCGGCTTCGAAAAGCCTTCCGCGGAGCAGGCGTCGGACGCGTCCGAGTTCGGCTTGGACCGGCTGCTCGACGGGATCGCCGACCGGATCGGCCACCTCGGCAAATAAGCTCACCTGCCGGCGATGGCGTCGATCTCGCCGATGATGTCTGGCCACAGTGGACGCGGCAGGTCGTGTCCCATGCCCGCGTAGGTGACGAATTTCGCGCCGGGAATGGCGTCGGCGGTCGCGCGCCCGGCGCTCACCGGCTGCACGGGATCGGCTTCCCCGGTGATGACCAAGGTCGGCGCGCGCACTCCGGCCAGTTCCGCGCGCCGGTCGCCTAGGGCGTACATGGCCTTGCCCTGCCGGCGGAACGCGGCGAAATCCGTACGGGTGCGGAAATTCCGGCGGCCGACGGAGCGGATCCAGTCTTCGTCGTGCGGATGGCCGGGCGAACCGACGATGCGGTAGATCCGCACGAGGTGCTCGCCCGCGGATTCCGGGTCCCGGGGCCGTTTCCGGTGTGCCGCGGCGAATTTGACGAGCGTACGGACCTTGCGCAGGTTCCACCTCTGGAGGTGATCCGGTGCGGACGACAGCGACGTCAGGCTCAGTACGCGGTCCGCGTGCCGGGTTGCCATCACTTGGGCGATCATGCCGCCGAGGGAGACGCCGACGACGTGTGCGCCCGGCCAGCCGAGTGCGTCGAGCACGGCCGTTCCGTCGGCGGCGGAGTCTGCGAGGGTGTAGTCGGCGGTGGTGCGCGAGGACTGGCCAGTGTCGCGGTTGTCGTAACGAGCGACGTGAAAACCCTTGCGTGCCAAGGCTTCGCAAAAATCGTCCGGCCAGCCCTGCATCGGGGCGAGTCCGCCTTGGATCAGCAGCAGCGGACGCCCTTGGGAGCCAAAGGTTTCGTACGCGAGGGCGATGTCGCCGTTGTGGGCGAATGAAACGGTCATGGAGTCCTCTGTGGATCGGGGAACACCGCGGCGAGGGTTCCGGCGAGCACGCCCGCCACATCGGTGTCGGGATCGACGCCGCGCCGCAGGGCGAGCCCGCCGCTCAGCGCCCCGAGCAGCACGACCACCTGTGGCAACGGAACGGCTGGCGTGATTCCCAGCCGTCGGCAGTGTTCGTCAAGTACAGCAACGATTTCTTCTTCGTGCTGGCGTTGCGCGGAGACCGCGGCCGCGGCGGTTTCGGGAAGTCTTGTCACGGCGGCGGCGAATTCGGCGGTCGTCCGGCTCCACCGGGCGGCCTCCTCGTCGTCGGCGATCGCTGTGGGAGTGAGCGCGGCGATCAGGTCGTCCCGGGTAGAAGCCTTGCTCAGTGCGGCTTTGAGCAGGCCGAGGTGCGCTTCGGCGCGGGCGTCGATGATCGCCAGCCAGACGCCTTCCTTGCCGCCGAAGTGCTTGTACACCGCCCCGCGCGTATACCCGGCTTCCGCGGCGATCTCCTCCACGGTCGCGGCGAGGAACCCGCGCCGGACAAGCACCGCCCGTCCCGCTTCGATCAGCTTTTCGTGGGTGAGCTGCTGTTGTTCGGCCCGCGTCAGCCTGGTCAAGGCACATCCATTCGGTAACACGACGTTTCTAGAAACACGACGTTACCAAGATGCGGGCGAGTCAGGAACCCCCGAGCGAGAACGCGATCCCAGTCGCTTCTTCCGAAAGCGCCCACAGCCGACGCCCTCGCGCTGCATCCCGGGAAGCGCCCATCGCCGTCCCAAGCCGGGGCCGGCCCACTCCGCCGAAGGCCGGACCGTAGTAAGAACCGCCGGTCGCGGAGGGATCGACCGCGGCCCGAACCGCTGGCCACGCGCCGTGGTCCTTGCCGTGCGTATACGGCGCGAGCAGCCGCATCACCGGCACTGGCTGAGTGATTCCCGGCCGCGCCGGGCTGGTGCGTTCGAGACTGAACCCTGGATGCGAGAGGATCGCCTGCACCGGCGACCCCGCCGCACGCAGCCGTCGGTCGAGTTCCATCGCGAAAGATTGCACGGCGTGCTTCGACAATGCGTAGGCGCGGAAGTCCGAGTACTTGTGCTCGCTCTGGAGATCGTCGATGTCGTACGGATACATCCGGGTGATCAGGCTGCCCGCCAGCACCACGCGCGCCGCCGACGCGGTCAGCACCGGCATGGCCAGCGCGGTGAGCGCGAAGTGGCCGAAGTGGTTGGTGCCGACCGCCAGTTCCAGGCCCTGTTTCGTGGTCCGGCGCACCGGCCCCGGCGCGGTGATTCCGGCGTTCTCGATCAACGCGTCCACGCGGTCGAGCCGACCGAGCGCGTCGACCGCGGCCGGGATCGAGTCCAGGTCGGCGAGGTCCAGCGGGATCGTGCTCAGCGAAGCGGATCCGACGCGCGAGCGCACCATCTCGACGGCCGCGCGCAACCGCGACGGATCACGGCCCAGCAGCGCGACGTGTGCTCCGGCGGCGGCCAGCTGCTCGGCGATGAAGTAGCCGATTCCGGCGTTGCCCCCGGTCACCACGTAGGTCTTGCCGGACAGGTCCGGCAGTTGCCGGGGATTCCACGCCACGATCGCTCCCCCATAGTCCGGTTTCCGATCGGACTATACGAACGCCGCGGTCAGTGCGTCGGCGCGGCCTCCGTGGTGGTGCTGGAGGTCGTCGTGCTGGAGGACGTGGTCGGGTTCGCCGGGGCGGAGCTGGACGACGGAGTCGTGCTCGTCGGAGTCGGGCTGGTGGGGGCCGTGCTGGTGGGGGCGGTGCTCGTCGGTGCGGTGCTTGTCGGCGCTGTGCTGGTCGGCTTCGACGGAGAGCTGCTGCTCGGCGCGGTGCTGCTGCCGGGAAGCTGCGTCGGGGTGCCGGGCTGGCTCGGCTGGCCCGGGGTCACCGGCGGCGGGGCGGGCGGGGCGACGTCGCCTGCCGGGCTGCCCGCCGCGGCCTCGACCGCGCCCGGTCCGGGCGGGGCTCCGATCGGGACCTGGCTGTCCGGCAGCTTCGAGACGCCGTTGCGGTAGCCGTACGCGTACGCCATCACGGTGTCCACGTAAGTCTGCGAGTTGTTGTACCGGCGCACCGCGAGGCGCTGGTTGGCGTCGCTGGAGAGGTCCAGACCTCCCGAGCACAGGTAGCGCGCGGTGGCGAGCGTTTCGTCGTAGATGTTGTTCGGGTCGGAGACGCCGTCGCCGTTGCCGTCGGAGGCGTAGGACGCCCAGGTCGACGGGATGAACTGGGTCGGGCCGACCGCGCGGTCCCACACCGGGTCGCCGTCGTAGCGGCCGTGGTCGGTGTCGCGGATCGCGGCGAATCCGCCCGCTCCGTCGAGGACCGGGCCGAGAATGCGTTCGAGGGTGTTGCCGCGGGCGTCGACGTAGCCGCCGCGCGCGTGGTTCGACTCGACCCGCCCGATGGCCGCGATCAGCGCCCAGTCGACGTGGCAGCCGGGCTGTTCGCGGGCCATGATGTCGGCCGCGTTGCGGTAGGCCCGCAACATGCTGTCCGGGATGCCCAGCGGGCCGGAGGTGGTCGCCGAGCCGGGGCCGTTCGGGTAGCCCGGCACGCCGAGCGCCTGCGGGACCGGCGGCTGCGGGAGGCTGCCGTCCACGCCGATCGGCGGGAGCGTGATGCCCGGCGGCAGCCCGGGGGAGTTCGGCGCGGCCTGCGCGGCCGACGGCGGCTCCGCGGCGCGCAACGCCACCGGGATGCCGGACGAGGTCACCGTCGGCAGCACCACGAGCGCGCCTCCGGCGAGGGCGGCGAAAGCCCGGCTCCGGGCGTTCCGTCCCTCCAGGCGGCGTCTGGCCATGCGTGTCTCCCCGTTCGTTCTGCCGGTCTGCGGCCAAGCTAGCGGATCTGTGCGCGACGCGGTGAGGGGCAGGCGGAATTCTGTCCGTTCCGGCCAACTTTCGTTCGTCTGGCATAAAACCTTCGGCGGGTTCCGGTCATCGGGGCTTAACCGGAACTTCGCTGAATAGGCCGAATGGAGTAATTCCTTCGTAGGTCCACTGTGGACCATCGAACGGTTCAGGCGGCCGGGCCGAATCGTTTCCGGTATTCCGACGGCGACAGCCCGGTGTGCCTGCGCAGCTGCAGCCGGAGGTTCGCGCCGGTGCCCAGCCCGGTGCGGGCGGCGATGCGGTCCAGACCAGCTTCGCCGCGTTCGATGAGGCGGCGGGCCAGCGTCACGCGTTCGGCGGTGAGCCAGGCCAGCGGCGTCGTGCCGAGTTCGGTGCGGAACCGCCGGTGCAGGGTGGCGGCGCTGGTCGACGCGCGCGCGGCGAGGTCGGTGACCGCGAGCGGCTGGTCGAGGTGCTGGCGGGCCCATTCCAGCACCGGCGCGAGGGAAGCGTCCGGAATCTCCGGCAGCGGGCGTTCCACGAACTGTTGCTGTCCGCCTTCGCGATGTCCGGTGAAAACGAGGCGCCGGCTTACCGCGTTGGCGATTTCCGCGCCGTGATCACGCTGGATCACGTGCAGCGACAAGTCGAGTGCGGCCGCGCTTCCGGCGGCGGTGAAAACTGTGCCGTCCTCGACGAAGAGAACGTCCGGCTCCAGCCGGACCCGGGGGTAGCGCGCGGTGAACTCGTCGGCCCATTGCCAGTGCGTGGTGGCGCGGCGATGGTCCAGCACGCCGGCGTCGGCCAGGGTGAACGCGCCGGTGCAGAAGCTCATCAACCGCGCGCCGCGCGCGTCCGCTCGCCGGATCGCGGCGAGGATTTCGGGGTCGGCGGGAGTGTGCGGATCCGGCCGGTTCGGGACGATCACCGTGTCCGCGGTGTCGACCGCCTCGAGGCCCGCGACGTCGGCGAGGGTGAAGAAGCCGAGGTGCATCCGGGCTTGCCCGCCGGGCGCCGCGAGCGCGAAGTCGTACCACGGCCGCTGCAGTTCCGGCCGGCGCAAGCCGAACAGCTCCGTCGCGACACCCATCTCGAACGGGTTCGAGCCGTCGCCGACGACCATCACTACCCGGTGCGAGGATCCTTTCGACATATGCGATTCCTAGCACTCCCGGCCGCCGGAAACCAGGCCCAAGATCGAGATATGACCACTCAACCTCTTGATCTGCAGGCGGTGCTCGCCGGATTCGACGCTCCGTGGAGCCCCCGGATCGTCGCCAACGTCAACGATTACGACATCCGCCTCGCCCGGTTCCTGGGCGAACACGTGTGGCACAAGCACGACAACACCGACGAGTTCTTCCTCGTTCTCGACGGCAGCATCGAACTCGGCCTGCGCGAAGCGGACGGCGAACGGACCGTGACGCTGACGCGCGAGCAGATGTTCGTGGTCCCGCGCGGCACGTTCCACAAGCCGTCGTCCAAGGAGGGCGCGGTGGTGCTTCTCGTGGAACCGTCCGGGACCCTTTCGGTCGGCGACGAGCACGAGGAGGTGCCCGACACTGTCGACGTGACCGTCGGGCATCGCGTCTGACCTGCTGGGTTGCCGTCTGACCTGCTGGGTTGCACTGTGGGACGGCGTATCCTCGCCGTCATGAAACGCACTTCCTTCGCGCAGTGGCCGTGTTCGATCGCCCGGACCATGGACCTGCTCGGGGACTGGTGGACGCCGCTGGTGCTGCGGGACGCGTTCTACGGCATCCGCCGCTTCGACGAGTTCCAGCAGGCGCTCGGCATCGCGCGCAACACCCTCGCCGACCGGCTGCGCAGGCTGGTCGACGAGGGGTTGCTGGAAAAGCGCGCCTACCAGGCCGAACCGGTGCGCTACGACTACGTGCTCACCGAGAAGGGCCGCGATTTCTGGGGTGTCCTGGCCGCGATGACGGCCTGGGGCGACCGGTGGCTGTCCACCGAGGCGGGCCCGCCGATCGTGCTGCACCACGACGCCTGCGGGCACGACACAACCGCGGCCGTCGTGTGCGCGGATTGCGGCGAGCCGTTGTCCGCGGACGACACCCGGATGCGGCGCGGGCCGGGCTTCCCGGAGCGGCTGGCGCAGCGCCCCGACGTCCAGGCGAGGTTCGGGCCCCAGGAGTAGTCGTCCGTGAAGGGCCCCTTGAGGGAATCTGATTCCCTCAAGGGGC
>NZ_JBSHAM010000095.1:10477-30367 GCF_053611505.1 Amycolatopsis sp. NPDC054798
ATCCTCTTCGTTTTTTTCTCGGGGCGTTATGTGTTTACAGATATCGCGGCATGCCCACCCCCGGCGGGTTCCGCCCGCTTTTCGGCCCGTGAGGGGCCCCTTGAGGGAATCTGATTCCCTCAAGGGGCCCTTCACGGCTTTAGGCCGGAGCCGATTGACAGAGTCAGTCTCGTTACGCAACTATGCTGGTCGAGACGGCAATCGAGGAGGATGTTCGATGGAGTGGACCGGCGCGCGGTACGCGGACGCCCCGACCGTGCAGGTGGACGCGTGGATCGACGGCTCGCCCGAGCAGGTCTGGCGGTTCGCCTCGGACATCGCCCTCATGCCGGAGCTGTGCGGCGAACTGCAGTCGGTCCGGTGGTGCGACGAGGGCTCGGCGCCGGCGGTCGGGCAGTCCTTCGTCGGGCGCAACCGGCACGAGATGCGCGGGGAGTGGGAGACCACTTCCTACATCATCGAATGCGAAGAACCGCGCGTGTTCGCCTGGGCGGTCACCGATCCGGCCAATCCGACCGCGGTCTGGCGGTTCACCCTCGCGCCGGAGAACGGCGGCACGCGGCTCACCCAGTGGGCGCAGATGGGGCCGGGGCCGTCCGGGGTGTCCGAGGTGATCGCGCGGATGCCGGAGAAGGAAGAGAAGATCGTGCACGTCCGGCTGAGCGAGTTCGAGGCGTCGATGACCGCCACGGTCGGCGCGATCAAGGAGCGCGTGGAGACCGCCGGATGATGCGCACGGCCACCACCGTCGAGGCGTCGTCCGGCTGGCCGGAAACCCGGGATTTCGTGCTGGAGGCGGAAAAGCTGGGTCTCGGCGAATGCTGGGTGGCCGAGGCGTGGGGTTCGGACGCGCCGTCGGTGCTCGGCTACCTCGCCGCGCGCACCGAGAAGATCCGGCTCGGCTCCGGCATCATGCAGCTCGGCGTGCGCACGCCGGTCGCGCTCGCGCAGGCCGCGCTCACCCTCGCCGAAATGTCCGGCGGGCGGTTCGCGCTCGGGCTCGGGCCGTCCGGTCCGCAGGTGATCGAGGGACTGCACGGGGTGCCGTTCGCGCGGCCGCTGACCCGGATGCGCGAGACGGTGCAGATCATCCGCAGCGCGTTCGCCGGGGAGAAAATCTCCTTCTCCGGCAAGGCTTTCGAGATCCCGCTGCCCGGCGAATCCCGCCCGATGCGGTTGTCCACGACGCCGAACGAGAACATCCCGATCTACCTGGCCACGCTGTCGCCGCGAATGCTGGAACTCACCGGCGAACTCGCCGACGGCTGGCTGGGCACGAGCTTCGTCCCCGAAGGCGCGGACGCTTACTTCCGCCACCTCGACGCCGGGCTCGCGAAAGCCGGCCGGAGCCGCGCCGATCTCGTGGTGTGCCAAGGCGCGGAGGTCGCGTTCGCGTCCGATGAGGACGAACTGCGCACCATGGTCGCGGGCCGCAAGAAGGAACTGGCTTTCTCGCTGGGCGGCATGGGTTCGGCGAGCACGAACTTCTACCACGACGCCTACAGCAGGCAAGGCTGGGCCGAGGTCGCCGCGGAGGTGCGGGAACGCTGGCAGTCCGGCGATCGCGACGGCGCGGCCGCGCTGGTGACCGACGAGATGGTGCTCGCGACGACGCTGATCGGCACCGAGGACATGGTCCGCGCGCGGCTGAAGGTGTGGCGCGCCGCCGGAGTCGACACAGTCCGGCTGTATCCGGCGGGCGACACCCTGGAAAAGCGGCTCGCGACGCTCGGCCGGGCACTCGAGTTGGTAACGGAAGTGCCCTGACAGACCAAGCATTGGGCCAACCGGCTGCGTCGGCGGGTCCGGCTGCGCCATAGTGTCGGCGATCCCGAATTCCAAGGAGTCGCTCGATGCGCAAGATCGTGTCCACTTTGTTCGTCTCGCTCGACGGCGTGGTCGAAGCGCCGGACCAGTGGTCGCTCTCGTACTGGAACGACGAGCTCGAACACGCGGTGGGCGACGGCATGGCGGACGCGGACGCGATGTTGCTCGGCCGCGTGACTTACGAGGGGTTCGCCGAGGCGTGGCCCGGCCGCACGGACGATCCGGGCGCGGAGTTCATGAACAGCGTGCCGAAGTACGTCGCGTCCACCACCCTGACCGCGGCGAACTGGCACAACACGACCCTGCTGCGCGGCGATCTCGGCGAAGCGATCGCGGACCTGAAGTCCAGCGAGGGCGGCGACATCATGACCAGCGGCAGCACGACGCTGGTGCGGTGGCTCCTGTCGCACGGGCTGGTCGACGAGCTGACCCTGTTGCAGTACCCGGTGGTGGTCGGCAAGGGTCGGCGGTTGTTCCCGGCGGAGGGACCGCAGCTCGACTTCCAGCTCGCGGACACGACAGCCTTCCGCAACGGGGTGCTGCGGCTGGTGTACCGGCCGTCGGACGAATAACCGGCGCTCCGTCCAAAAAGGACGGAGCGCCGGGCAGGTCAGCGGTCATTCCGCCAGCCGGGCTCCGCGACGCCAGATGGCGCGGGTGTTGAGGGTGTCGCTGATGTCGCGGGTCGGGTCGCCGTCGACCAGCAGCAGGTCGGCGCGGAGACCCTCGGCGACGCGGCCCCGGTCGCTGAGGCGGAAACGACGCGCGGTGGTCGCGGTGGCTGCCCGCAAGGCGCGTTCGGGCGTGAGGCCGGCTTCCACGAGGTACTGCAGTTCGTGGTGCAGGCTCGCTCCGTGCGCGAGACCGCCGAAGAAGGTTTCGGGCATGGAGACGTCGGTGCCGGCCAGCACGTCGACACCGGCGGCGTCCAGCGCGCGCACGGTGTCGTACACGTCGGCGAGCTTGCCCTGCGGGTAGCGGTTGTAGCTGGAGCGCAGGGTTTCGTCCCACTTGGCGTCGAGCCGGGAGGCGACGCGCGGGTCGTCGGCGAGGGTGCTGCCGGTGATCCCGATCAGCGAGGCGTTGAGGCTGATGCAGGGAATGACGAACATGCCCGCGTCCTTGACGAGGCTGATGATCTCGGCGGTGTGCGGCTGGTCCATGAACACGTGGGCGAGGCCGTCGATCCCGGCTTCGGCGGCCATCCTGGTCGCGTCCACGGTCAGTGCGTGGGCCACGGTGAGGGCGCCGTACTTCCTGGCTTCCGCGGCTCCGGCGTTCACGGTCGCCTGGTCGAGCATCGGCAGTCCGGGGTGTCCCTCCACGCTGCCGTCGTCGATCATGAACTTGATGAAGTCGGAGCCCCTGGCGAGCAGCTGCGGGACGAACGCGGCCGCTTCCTCGGGAGTAGCGGAGAACGGCATCACGGGCATGACCGGCGGGAGGTCCCATTTCGGCCGGAATCCCTCGGGCATCAGCTCGCTGGGGTGACCGCCGGGCGGGGTGAGGCCGAAACCGGCGGAACGCACGTCGGCGACGGTGTCGTCGTCGGTGATGTGCCCCCGGTTCTCCCGGGTGTTCATCCCCTGCATTTCCAGTTCGGTCGTCACTCCGAACCGCAGCGCCAGCGCCAGCGAGCCCGGTGCGGAGTGCACGTGGGCGTCGATGAGTCCCGGCAACAGGGTGGCGCCGGTGCCGTCGACTACGTCGCTGTCGCGGGGGACCTCGCCGCCGACCTGGACGATCCTCGCGCCGTCGAGGACCACGGTCTGCACGCCGAGGGGCTTCTCCCCGTCGAAGACCCGGGCGTTGGTGATCGCGGTGAGTGTCATGGCGGTTCGTCTCGATTCCTTGCTCAAAGTATTTACATACCTAATGCTATGCACTTACGCAGAGGTATGCAAATCCGCTGGTGCGGCCTAGGATCGAGCGCATGAGCGGCGCGACCACCCCTGAGCGGACCCCCGGCGACCCGTTGGACCAGATCGGCCCGGCGCTGTCCCGGCTGCGCCGGCGCGCACCGGCGTCGAGCAAGGACCTGTCCCGCAACCTCGTGCTCAACGTGATCGCGGACGCGCCGGGCGAGACGACCGTCGGCGGCCTCGCTGCCGAGATGGGAGTCGCCCAGCCGGTGGCGAGCCGGACCGTCGCCGCGTGCATCGCCGACGGCTTGCTGCGCCGGGCGGCGTCGCAGGCCGACGGACGCCGTACTGTCCTCGAACTCACCGAGCAGGGCGAGGCTGAACGCAACCGTTTCGCCGTCGAACAGCGGAAGGCGTTCGAGGAGATCACCGCTGCGTGGTCGCCGGAGGAGCGGATTCAGTTCGCGCGCTTGCTGGCCAGGTACGGCGCCGACGCCGCCGCTTGGTCCAGGAAACAGGCGGCGGGCCGGGCCTGAACTCAGTTCACCTGCCGGTCCTGTCCTTCCCAGAACGGCTGGCGCAGCTTGAACTTCTGGATCTTCCCGGTCGCCGTGCGCGGCAGTTCCGCGAGGAATTCCACCCGCTTCGGGCATTTGTACCCGGCCAGATGCCCGCGGCAGTGAGTGATCAGCTCGTCCGCCGTCACCTCGGTCCCGTCCGTCACCACCAGCGCCGTGACCAGCTCGCCCCATTTCTCGTCCGGGATGCCGATGACCGCGGCTTCCCGGACGGCCGGGTGCGAGTTCAGCGCGTCCTCCACCTCGATCGACGACACGTTCTCGCCGCCGGTGATGATGACGTCCTTCTTGCGGTCGGCGATGGTCAGGTAGCCGTCGGCGAACGTGCCGCCGTCGCCGGTGTGGAACCAGTTGCCTTCCTGGACCCGCGCGGTCTCGTCCGGGTTTTCCCAGTAGCCGTCCAGGTTGTGGTTGCTTTGGGTGAGGACCTCGCCGTCCGCGTCGATCGCGACGCGGACGCCCAGTGCCGGGGCGCCGGCGCGGCCGAGGAGTTTCGCTTGCTCGTGCGGGTCCAGGTCGGCCCATTCGCTGCGGAAGCGGTTGACCGTGACCAGCGGCGAAGTCTCGGTCAGGCCGTAGATCTGGATGAACTCCCAGCCGAGTTCGGCCCGCACGCGTTCGATCGTCCGGGTCGGCGGCGGCGCCCCGGCCACGACGATCCGGACGCGGTCGCGGCCGGGGATTTCGCCGTCCCAGGAAGCGGCGCCGTCCAGGGCGGCGGTGACGACAGCGGGAGCGGCGCACATGATCGTCACGCCGTGTTCCTGTACGCGGCGCAGGATTTCGGTGCCGTCCACTTTGCGCAGCACGATGTGCCGTCCGCCGAGGCCGGTGACGGCATACGGCATTCCCCAGCCGTTCGCGTGGAACATCGGCAGTGTGTGCAGCAGGACGTCGTTGTCGCTGAGCGTGGTGTGCAGGCCGAAAGTGGTTGCGTTGAGCCACAAATTGCGGTGCGTGAGCTGGACGCCCTTCGGCCGCGCGGTAGTGCCGGAGGTGTAGTTGATCGTCGCGGTCGCGGATTCGTCGGCGGTCCACGGTCGCGGGTCGCCGTCGCCGCCCCAGATTTTGTCGTCGTCCTCGCCGAGAACGAACACGTGTTTCGCGGTTACGCTGTCCAGCAACGGTTTCAGCTCGGGATCGATCAGCAGGACCTCGGAGCCGGAATGCTCGACGATGTAGCGCACTTCGGCGGGCGCGAGGCGGAAATTCACCGGCACCAGGACGCGGCCCCAGCCGGAGACGCCGAAGAACGACGTCAGCAGCCGCGCGGAGTTGTGCGAAACGATGGCGACCCGGCCGCCGGCCGGAACGCCGAGCGCGTCGAGGTTCGCCGCCTGCGCGCGGGCGCGGCGGGCGAGTTCGCGGTAAGTCACCGAGCCCCAGGACCGCGCGGGCTGGGCGGGCTCGTCCACCACCGCGATCCGGTCCGGGTACACCGTTTCGGCGCGGTCGAGGAAGTCGCGGACACTGAGGTCATAGAACACGTGCCGATCCCTTCGCCTCCGCGGGCCACGCTGCCCGCGCGGGTGATTTTCGCTCGCCGCACTGAATCCGGCCACCCCACATGGAGGGTGTCCGGCAGGCGGGACTTCAGAGGTAGTGGACGACGCAGAACTCGTGCCCCTCGGGGTCGGCCATCACCAGCACGACGCCCTCCCCTGGATAGTCGTGGCGGACGCCGGTCCACCGCCCGCCCAGCCGTTCGATCTGCGCCCGGGCCTCGTCGACGTCGTCCACTTCGACGTCCAGATGGAGCCTCACCTTGCCGCGCTTCGGTTCGGGGACGCGCTGGAACGTCAGCCGGGGAGCGGCATCGAGCCGGGAGCCGACCGTGGCCCAGTCCGGTCCGTCGTGCTCCCCGGAAATCGGCCGGTCGAGAAGCGCGCTCCAGAAGCCAGCCAGCACTTGTGGTTCGGCGCAATCGATCGTGACGCCGCTCAGCCGTCTCATGGGGCCCGCAGCAGCCCGGCGGCGCGAGCCCGGTTCACCGCCTGCACTCGGTTGGACACAGCCAGTTTCCGCATGGCGTGCTTGAGATACGACTTGACCGTGTTGGGCAGCAGGCCGAGCCGGTCGGAGATCTCATCGTTCGTGCAGCCCTCGCTGACCAGCCGCAGCACGTCGACCTCGCGCGGGGTCAGCGCGACGCCGGGCAGATCCAGTTCCGGACGCAGCCGTTCGCACACCGCCAGCAGCCGCTGCCGAGTGGTTTCGTCGCTGATCGAGCCGGCGATGGCGGAGAGTTCGGCGTGCAGGTCGCCGCGTTCGGCCGCGGGGACGGCCGCCGGTGCGGCCAGCCGGCGCTGCACTTCCTCTTCGACCTCGATGTCGCGTCCCAGCCGCGTCGCCACCGCGGTCGCCGCGTGCAACAGGCGGTCGCCGAACGTGATCGAATCCCGGGACGCCGCGTACAGCACCGCGCGCGTGGTCTCGCCGACGCGCACCGGCAGCGCCACCATCGCGCGCAGCCGTTCGGGGGCCACTGCGTGGTCGTATTTGTGCGTGATGCCCTGTGCGTTCAGGTAGTCGACCACCGTTGACGGCCGGGCCAGCGCGACCGCTTTGCCGCCGAGCCCGGCCCCGGTGTCCACCTGGATGTGCTGCATCGACCGGGTGACGGTGCCGCGCAGCTGGTCGATGACGTGCGAGCGGGAAGCCGCCGACACCGGCCCGCCCATCGCGACCGGCAGCTCGGTCGCGATCTGCAGTGCTTTGAGCGCGCCGGCGACCAGGGGGCTGGCCGTCAGCGCGAGCCGGCCCGGAGTCGTCATGGGCACCGTCCCGCTTCACTCGACCTTGATGGGTGGACGTCCACGTTACGCGTTGCGTCGCGTTCGGACTACTCGTGTGGTTCGGTGGCACACGTGGCAACCTCGGATTTCGATACCGTCGCCGACCGGCTCTACGCGGGTGATCCGGCCGGCTTCGTCGCGGAGCGCACCGCCGCCGCTCGCGCCGCGAAGGAAGCGGGCGACGTCGAGCTGGCGCGCCGGATTCGCGCGCTGCGCAAGCCGACCGCGGCCGCGGCGTACGTCAACCGCCTGGCGCGCGACGGTTCCGCTCCGCTGTCCGAGCTGGCGGCGCTGGGCGAGAAACTGCGCGAAGCACACGAACAGCTCGACGGCTCGCAGCTGCGCGAACTGGCGCATCAGCGGGCGGAGCTGGTGCAGCGGATCTTGCGGGACGCGTCCGGCTTGAGCGATTCCGTCGAACGCGAGGTGGAGGAGACGCTGGAGGCGATCGTCGCGGACGCCGACGTCGCCCGGCTGGCGCTGGCCGGGCGGTTGACGTCGAAGGCCCGGCAGGACGCCGACCGCTGGCTGTCGCTGCCGACGAATCCCGCACCGGCCAAGAAGACCCGACAGTCCGAAAAGGACCGGAAGGCCGAGGAGGAAGCCCGGGTCCGCGCGCTGGAACGGCGGCAGGCGGTGCGGGCGCGGGCGGAGGCCGAGCGGAATCTGCAGCGGGCCGAGCGGACCGCCGAGCAGGCCGACGACCGGGTGACCGAACTGCGGGAACGGCTTGCCGAGGCGGAAGGCCGGGCGGAGCGGGCTGCCGACGAACTGACCAAGGCGCAGAAGACTTTCGAGGAAGCCGACGATGCCGTCCAACGATCTTGAGGAGTTGTCCGACGGCGAACTCGCCTTGTCGCCGCTGCATCCGGACGACGCGGAAGCGCACTTCGCGGGCGAGGACGCCGAGCTGATCCGATGGCTCAACGGCGGGCCGGGAACGTTGGCCGGGGTCCGCGAGTATTTCCGGCACTGCCAGGAGGAATGGGCGTCCGGCGGGTCGTTGCGGGCGTTCGGCATCCGGGTGCACGGCGCGTTGGCGGGGACGGTCGACCTGCGGTTCTCCGGCGAGCATCTCGCGCCAGGCGAGACGAACGTGGCGTACGGGCTTTACCCGCGGTGGCGGGGGCGCGGGTTCGCGACGCGGGCGGTGCTGCTGGCGGTCGGGTACGCGGCCGGCGAAGGCGCGAAGCGGGCAGTGATCAAGGCGGAGCCGGAAAACGTCAGTTCGGGCGCGGTGGCGCGACGGGTCGGGTTCGAGCTGAGCAGCCGGACGGTCGAGGACGGTACCGTGCTGGACCGGTACTTCCTCGACCTCGGCTAGCGGGCGATTTCCGTTCCAGCGCACCAGACTGCGCGGATCGCGCGCGTCGCCGACAGATCCGCCACCGGATCGCCCTCGACGAGGACCAGGTCGGCTCGCAGCCCGGCCCGGATCTCGCCTCGGTCCGTCAACCCGAACGCCTGCGCCGGGGCCACTGTCGCCGCGCGCAGGATCTCCACCGAACTCAACCCGGCTTCGGCCAGCAGCTCGAACTCGTGGTGCAGGCTCGACCCGTGCGCGACCGCGATCGGGGCGTCGGAACCTCCGTTGGCGTCGGTTCCGGCGAGGATTTCGACCCCGGCGGCGCGCAACGCAGCCACGTTGGCGAGGTAATCCCCAGTGGCACCGGCGAAGAAGGCGAGCGCCCCTTCCATCATGGTGAGCGTCGGAATCGCCGTCTGCCCTGCGGCCTTCATCGCGGCGACGTCCTCGTCGGCGATCCGGCCGACTACCGGCACATGCGTCACGAATCGCGCACCGGTCGCCACAGCCAGGTGGTACGCGCCGGGGGTCGCTGCGTGCACGACAGCGTCCAGACCTCGCTCCCGCGCCGTGTCGACCAGCGCCTGCAACACCTCCGCGGGCGGTCCGCCGTCACCGGGAGCTTCGGCGACGCCTTTGACGTAGTCGACGCCCTCCGCGACCCGCTCTTCGACGAATTGGACAGCGGCTTCCGCGGTCATGACGATCGCGGAAGCGGGCATTTCCGGGATTGTGGCGTGGATGCCGCCCGGGCCGATCAGAGGAAGCCCGGCGGTGCGGAAATCCGCCGGGCCCGCGGCACGTATCTCGGCCACGCGCTCGGCGGGCCAGCACGCCATGTCCAGCCCGGTCGTGACGCCCCACGCGGCGAGGTCGGCCAGTTGCTCCGGCCGCTCCAGGTGGACGTGGGCGTCGATGAACCCGGGCAGCAGCGTCGCCCCGGCGGCATCGATTTCCCTTGCCCCGGCGGGATCCGTGCCGAGAACTGGCCCGTCGATCACGACGGTGCGCGGTTCGGTGAGCCCCTGTCCGTCGAAGACGCGCACATTGCGCAGAGCGGTCTTGGCCACGATCCCTCCCCGGGTCAGTGGACGCGATACCGCAAGAGTACTGAGTTGTCGTCCACCAGGGCAGAGATTAATTCGAGCTGCTGCGGTTCGATCGCCGCGCCCATCGCGACCCTCGGTGCGTCCCCGGCGATCAGCATCGGCGCGACCGTCAGGCGAAGTTCGTCGACCACCCCCGCGGCCAGCAGCGACGCGAACAGGTGCGGTCCGCCCTCGCAGTCGATGCGGCGCAGGCCCCGCCGGGCCAGTTCGTCCACCGCGGCCCGCAGGTCGACGTCGCCGTGGCGGGGGCGCGGGCGCTGGTCGTCCGGGTCGGCGTGCAGGGCCGGGTCGCCGGTGGCCTTGTGCAGGGTTGGGTCGCCTGTCCCAGCGACCAGGACGTCCGCCCCGGCCGCCGCCCACGCCTCGCGCAGTTCCGGGTCTGTCGCCGCGCTCGTGATGACGATCGTCGGCACCAGCGCCTTGGTGATCACCGGGGCGTCCGGCGGCAGCGAACGGCCGGTGCTGACCACGGCGATCGGCGCGATCGGGGCCAGTCCGTGCCTGCGCCGCCGCTCAGCGGTCTTCTCGTCCGGGCGCAGGCCCTCGAATCCCTCGGCCTGCGCGGTGCCCGCGCCGACCAGCACGACGTCGGCGAGGTCGTTGCCCAGCCGGTAGACGATCCGGTCCGCGGGCGTCGACAGCCCGCCGGAACGGCCGTCGATGGTGATCCCGCCGTCCGCGCTGGACACGAAGTTCACCGCGAGCCACTTCGGCCCGTCCGGATAGACGTAGAGGGCTTCGACCTCGGCCTCGGTGCGGTCCTGGCTGCCGGGAAAGATCTCTCGCATCAGACCGACCGTACAACGTTCGCCGGCGGCCGGGTGCCCACGATGCTCGCCACCATCTCCGCGACCTGCCGCGTCTCGCGGACCTGATGCGCGCGGAACATCGCCGCGCCGTGCAGCGCGGACACCGCGGTGGCGGCGAGCGTGCCGATGACGCGTTCGCCGACCGGGAGGTCCAGCGTTTCGCCGATCACGTCCTTGTTCGACAGCGCCATCAGCACCGGCCAGCCGGTCGCGACCAGCGCGTCGACGTGCCGCAGCAGTTCAAGGGACTGGTAGGAGTTCTTCCCGAAGTCGATGCAGGGGTCGATCATGATGCCCTCGCGCGGCACGCCCGCGGCCAGTGCGCGCTCGGCCAGCGCGGTGGTGCCTTCGACCACCGCGGCCACCACGTCGTCGTACACCGGCCGGACGGCTTCGGTGCGCGGCACGAGACCGTTGGTGTGCGAGCAGATGTAGCCCGCGCCGTGTTCGGCGGCGACGTCGAGGATCTCCGGTTCGATCGCGGCCCAGTTGTCGTTGACCAGGTCCGCGCCCGCGCGGCAGACGGCGTCGGCGACCTCGGCGCGGTAGGTGTCCACGCTGATGACCAGTTCGGGGAAGTGCTCGCGGGCCCATTCGACGGTCGGCACGACCCGGCGGATCTCCTCCGCCGCGGTGACCTCGGGGCCCTTGCCCGCGGGAACGCCGCCGATGTCGATCAGGTCGGCTCCCTCGGCGTGCGCGCGGCGGATGGCCGCCTGCGCGGGCGCTTCCTCGAAGGTCGCGCCGTTGTCGTAGAAGGAGTCGGGGGTGCGGTTGACGATGGCCATCACCAGGGCGCGGTCACTGGTGAGGCGACGGCCTCGGAACACGAGGTCGGGCGTGTGCATGCGGTCTCCCGGGCCGGAACGGAAAATCTCGCGTGATCATAGGCGAGTTCGCGGCGGGAGCACGTCCGGCAGGTGGCGGGCGGAGCGGTCCGGAGGCCACCTGCGTCCGGGCGTTCGGTCGATCTGCGTGGACGTGCGATCAGGAGGCGAGCGCCTCGTTGACGGTGAGGAATTCGTCGGCGGTGCGGGTGGCGGAGAATTCGATCACGCGGTAATGCGCGAGCCGTTGCAGCACGAGCGGATCGGTGGCGAGCACGGCGTCCAGCTTGCCGCGCAGGCACGGGCGGGAGATGATGACCTGGTCTGCGTCCTCGTTTCCTTTTCCGGAAACGAGGAACAATCCGTGCGCGAACTGGCTTCGCAGCCACTCCGCGTGTTCCGCCAGCGCGTAGTCGACTTCGTTTCGAGGTGCTGTGTAAGACAGCAATGCGATGTACATGACCTCAGAGTAGGACGCTTCCTCGGATGGTGCATCCTCCTCCCGAGTGCCGTCGTGCTTCATCGATTGGTCAAGGATTCCCAATAATTCTTTACGGATAACCGTACTGCTGAGATTTTCGTTACCGGGTACGGAAAACCGCGGCGGCCGGCGTTTTCCCAGGACATTTCGGACGGATGGTCAAGACCACCCCCAGTTCTGCGTGAAGCAGCCGGCCAGATAAAGATCCACGCGGTCGGCGAACCGGCTCGGATCGCGTCCGGTGAGTTCGCCGATCCGGGTGATCCGGTATCGCAGGGTGTTCACGTGCAAGTGCAGCGTGGCCGACGTCTGTGTCCAAGATCCCGAATGTTCCAGGAACGCCTTGAGCGTCGTTATCAATTCGGAACCGTGTGCGGCGTCGTACGCCAGTACCGGCCCCAGTACTTTTTCGCCGAATGTCCGGCGCAAGTCCTCCGGCACGGCGGCGAGCAACAGCAGATGCGACGCGACCTCGTCGCCGGACAGCACGGTCGCGCGGCCCGGCGTCAGCGCGGCCAGGGTGCGCGCGTGCCGGGCTTCCTGCACGCCGGAGCGGAGACCGGCGGCGTCCGCGGCCCGGCTGAGGCCGAGCGTCAGCCGCGCGGACCCGAGCGCGGGTTCGATGGTGTGCACCGCTTCCCGCAGCGCCTCGGTGTCGCGCGAGGAGAAGAGGCCGAACGTCTCGCCGTCGACAGTCGCCACCAGCACCGGCTGGCCGGTGGCGGACAGCAGTTCCTCCACGAGCACCTGCGCGAGCCCCGGCCCGCCGCCGCGGACCTCGGCCGCCAGTGTCGTCACCGGCTCCTGCGGGGCGAACCCGGCGGCGGCCAGCCGGGAGGAAAGCTCGCCCGGCGCGGCGTCGTCGGAGAGCACCAGCCGCAGCAGCGGTTCGGCCGCCCGGTTCTCGATCCGCCGGGCTTCGTCCACTCTCGACCGTTCGAGCCCGACCAGCGCGGCCAGTTCCAGCGCCAGCTCCCGGCGCGCGGACGGCCACTGCGCCGGATCGCCGTCCACCACCAGGAACCAGCTCGCGATCCGGTGCCCGGAGCGCCCGGCCGCGCCGAGCAGCGTGACCGGGCCGTCCTGACATGGCAGCCGCTCGGCGCGCAGGAACTTCCGCGCCAGCGCGGTGCGGCGCTCGACGGGCAGCTGGGGGCCGCCTGCCAGCTGCTGCCCGGTCGCGCTCAGCACGAGACAGCCGGTGCCCAGTTCCTCCGCGCCGGCCTTGACCAGCGCGGACAGCCCGTGTCCGGAGGTCACCGCGGCCACCAGCCGCCGGTGCGAATCGCGGGCGGGCGCCGAGCGTTCCGCCGCCAGGCCCAGGATCACCCGTTCGGCCACGGTCGCGAACGAAACCGAGACCGGCACCTCGAACAACGGCAGGCCGACGCGTTCGCAGGCGGCGACCAGATAGTCCGGCACCGGGCCGCCGACCTCGGCGGTGCCCGCCCCGAGCGCGGTCACGCCCGCGGCGGCGAGCTTGCCGACGAACGCGTCCGCGTCCGACGGGCCCGGCAGCCAGCGCAGCCCGCACAGCACGATCTCGCCGCCGTCGAGGTACCGCGTCGGATCCCGCAGGGTCGCCTGGAAGACGCGGCCGAACTCGCGGTCGCGCGCCTTCTCGCCCGCCAGCAGCCGCAACCCCAGCTCCGGGATGTCGAGCAGTGCACCCAGCCGCATGCGCGCCTCCTTCCGCACATCAGTACCGCACATCGGAGGGGTTTGGCGGAAACTACGAAAAACCACTCGTTCGCGGTCGCCGCTTTCGGTGGATCTGCCGTGGCCCGGGCCACGCCGCGGCGGGTGTACTCACTCGGCGAGCGAATGAGAAGGGATGACCAATGGCGATCGTTCTTGGCGACAACCGCTACGGGAAGGCCGAAAACCGGCTGGTCCGCGTCGACCGTGACGGTGACGAGCACCGGATCACCGACCTCACCGTGAGCGTGTCGTTGTCGGGCGACATGAGCGACACCCATCTGACCGGGGCCAACGACAAGGTGCTGGCCACCGACACGCAGAAGAACACCGTCTTCGCCTTCGCCCGCGACGGCATCGGCGAGATCGAGGACTTCGCGCTGCGGCTGGCCCGGCATTTCGTGTCCACGCAGGAAAGCATCCAGGTCGCCCGCGTCGGGATCGTGGCCCATCCGTGGGAGCGGCTGCAGGTCGGCGGACGGCCGGCGCACCATTCGTTCGCGCGTTCCGGGGCGGGCACGCGCACCACGCGCGTCACCTACGACGGCGAGCGGGCCTGGGTGCTCGGCGGGGTCGAAGACCTGACCGTGCTCAACTCCACCGGCTCCGAATTCTGGGGTTTCCCGCGCGACGAGTACACGACGCTGGTCGAGGTCAAGGACCGGATCCTCGCCACCGCGGTGTCCGCGACCTGGCGGTTCTCCGTCGAGGAGACCGACTGGGCGCACGCGCACGAAACCGCGCTCGCCACTCTGCTCGACGCGTTCGGCGGAACGCACAGCCAGTCCCTGCAGCAGACGCTGTACGCGATGGGACAGGCGGTGCTGGAGGCCGTCCCGGAGATCGCGGAGATCCGGTTCTCGCTGCCGAACAAACACCACTTCCTCGTCGACCTCGAGCCGTTCGGCCTCGACAACCCCGGCGAGGTGTTCTACGCCGCCGACCGGCCCTACGGCCTGATCGAGGGGACCGTCCTGCGCGACGACGCCCCGCCGGCTGGTCCGGCCTGGTCCTGAGCACACCGAAACCCGAGCTGTTGGGAGCAGTACTGTCATGACCGTGTCCATCGATGCCGACGTCGAACGCGCCTGGCTCGCCGAATGCGTGCGGATCGCCGAGAAGAACGTCGCCGACGGCGGCGGCCCGTTCGGCGCGCTGGTGGTGAAGGACGGCGAGATCGTCGCGACCGGCGTCAACCGCGTCACCCCGTCGCTCGACCCGACCGCGCACGCCGAGGTGGTCGCGATCCGCACCGCCTGCCAGGAGCTCGGCACGTTCAGTTTGTCCGGCTGCGTGCTCGTTTCCTCGTGCGAGCCGTGCCCGATGTGCCTCGCTTCTTCGCTGTGGGCGCGCGTGGACCGTGTGCTCTACGCAGCCGATCGGGATGACGCCGCCCGTGCTGGTTTCGACGACCGGGCTTTCTACGAGCTTTTCGACCACCCGCGCGAAACGTGGCAGACCCCGGTTTCGCGGGTGTCCACACCGGACGCTTTCGCCCCGTTCTCCGCCTGGCTCGGCCGATCCGACCGGGTCGAGTACTGAGCCGTCGTGAGTGGCAATGCCGGTTAGAACCGGCATCGACACTCACGAGCCCCCACCCCACCGGGCCACCCTCCCGGTGCTGACCGGAGCACCAGAAAAACGCAAACGTCCCGCCGTGCCGCCCCTTGCCTGTGCCAGGGGCGCGGTCCGGCACACCCACCGGCAAGGGGAGGACGCATGACCCAGGTACGCCTCGACGAAGCGGTGACCTCGGCTCCCGGACCACAGCGCAAGTCCATTGTGGAGCGACTTTTTGAAACACGCGCTCGCGACACCACCGTAGGCCGCGAAGTACGCGGCGGCGTAACCACTTTCTTCGCGGTCGCCTACATCGTCTTGCTCAACCCGCTCATCCTCGGCGCTTCCGCCGACATCACCGGCGCGAAACTCAGCGCCGCGCAAGTGACCACCGCGACCGCGCTCGCCGCGGCGGTGATGACTGTCCTCATGGGACTGGTCGGCAACGCGCCGCTCGCGCTCGCCGCCGGGCTCGGCATCAACGGCATCGTCGCGTTCCAGATGGCCCCGGCGATGACGTGGGCGCAAGCCTTCGGTCTCGTTGTGCTGGAAGGCGTCTGCATTGTGCTGATGGCGGTCAGCGGCGTCCGGGAACGCATCATGAACGCGATTCCCGGACCGCTGAAAACCGCGATCACCGTCGGCATCGGGCTGTACATCGCGCTCGTCGGCCTGGTCAGTGCCGGGTTCGTCACGCGGACCCCGGACGCTGCGCATTCGACCGTCCCGGTGCGGCTCGGGCTCGACGGGCATCTCGACGGCTGGCCGATCGCGGTGTTCTGCTTCGGCCTGCTGCTGATGACCGTGCTGATGTCGCGGAAGGTGCCGGGCGCGGTGCTGATCAGCATCGCCGTCGCCACCGTGCTCGCGGTGGTGCTGCACGACGGATTCGGTGTCGGCGAATGGGGTTTGACGACGCCGACGCTGCCGCATTCCGTCGTCGCCGCTCCCGATTTCGGGCTGCTCGGGAACGTCGACCTGTTCGGCGGATTCGCCAAGGCGGGTGCGCTGACCGCGACGATCTTCCTGTTCACCCTCGTGCTGTCCGGATTCTTCGATGCGATGGGCACGATCACCAGCGTGTCGGCCGAGGCCGGGCTGTCGAAGAACGGCCGGGTGCCGAGGATGGGCCGGATCCTGTTCGTGGACGGGGCCGGGGCGATCGCGGGCGGGGTGACCGGCTCGTCGCCGAACACCGTGTTCCTGGAGTCCGCGGCCGGCGTCGGGGAGGGCGCGCGGACCGGGCTGGCGAGTGTCGTGACCGGACTGCTGTTCGGGGCGACGCTGATCTTCACGCCGATCGCGGGCATCGTCCCGGCGCAGGCCGCCGCGCCCGCGCTCGTGGTGATCGGCGGGATGATGGTGGCGCAGTGCCGCAACATCCCGTGGCACGACCCGGATTACACGATCCCGGTGTTCCTGACGGTCGCGCTCATTCCGTTCACCTACTCCATCACCAACGGCGTCGGCGCGGGCCTCATCGCGTTCGTGCTGATCAAGACCTTCCGCGGGAAGTGGCGCGAAGCGGGGTGGATCCTCACCGTGCTCGCGCTCGTGTTCACCGTCTATTTCGGAATCGACGTGGTGAAGGCGATCCTCTAAGAGAAAGGGACCACCATGCCTCTGATGTTCCTCAACGGCGGCGCGATGCGCGGCGAACCCTTGCACCATCTGCTCGACGGCGCACCGCTGGTGGCCGAAACGACCACGGCCGCGAAGTACCGGTTCTATTCGGTAGGCGGGCAATGCCCGGCGCTGGTCCCGGTAGCGCACGGCGGCGCGGCGATCTCCGGCGAGGTCTACGACCTGACGCTGGACCAGCTGCGCGACCGCGTGCTCCCGTCCGAACCGCCGGAACTGGAGCTGGGCGTGATCGAACTGGCCGACGGCAGCTCGGCGTTCGCGATGCTGCTGCGGCGGCCGCAGACGTCGCACGTGCAGCTGCGGGACATCACCGAAATCGGCGACTGGCGAGCGTTCAAGGCAGCGGCGTGACGGTTCTGGTGGCCCCGGACAAGTTCAAGGGCTCGCTCACCGCGGCGGAGGTCGCGGAGGTGGTGGCCGCGGCGTTCGCCGCGGTCGCCCCGGGCGAGCCGGTGCGGCAGCTGCCGGTGGCGGACGGCGGCGACGGAACCGTCGCCGCCGCTGTCGCCGCTGGGTTCCGGCGCGTTCCAGTCCGGGTGTCCGGGCCGACCGGACGCCGGATCACCGCGTACTACGCGTTGCGCGGGACGGTCGCCGTGGTCGAACTGGCGGAGGCGTCCGGCCTCCACCGGTTGCCCGGCGGCCGGCTGGAACCGCTGACCGCGTCGAGCTACGGCACGGGCGAGCTGATCGCGGCCGCCCGTGCCGCCGGTGCGAAGCAGATCGTTCTCGGTGTCGGCGGCAGCGCCTGCACCGATGGCGGAGCCGGATTGCTGACCGCGTTGGGTGCGCGATTGCTCGACGCTTCCGGTGCTCCGCTTCGGCCGGGCGGCGCGGCGTTGGCCGAGTTGTCCACAGTGGATCTCTCCGGACTGCCCGAAGTGGACATTGTCCTGGCGTCTGATGTGGACAACCCGTTGCTGGGGGTGCACGGCGCGGCCGCGGTGTACGGGCCGCAGAAGGGTGCTGGCCCCTCCGAGATCGCGGTGCTGGAACGCGGGTTGACTCGGTGGGCCGAAGTTGCGGGCTCCGCGCACGCCACCACCCCGGGCGCTGGCGCGGCAGGCGGCGTCGGGTTCGGTGTCCTCACCGGACTCGGCGCCCGTATTCGGCCGGGCATCGAGTTGCTGTTGGAGCTGCTGGGTTTCCCGGCCGCTGCCCGCGACGCCCGGCTTGTTGTCACCGGTGAGGGATCGCTCGACACCCAGTCGCTGCACGGAAAAGCGCCGGTGGGCGTGCTCCGGGCAGCGGGTAGCACCCCGGTGGTCGCTTTGGCGGGCCGGTGCCTGCTGTCCGCGCCGGAATGGCGGGAAGCGGGTTTCGCCGGGGTGTACGCGCTGACCGATGTGGAGCCGGACGAGCACCGGTGCGTCGCCGAGGCCCGGTCGCTGCTGCGGGACCGGGCCACCCAGCTGGCTCGGGATTTCAGCCGAGCAGTACCTGCCTGACGTGGTCGGACAGGGGGAGTCCGGCCGCGTCGGCGGGGGTCAGCCAGCGATGGTCGTCGTGTTCGGCCGGGTTGAGCTGAAGGTCGCCGAGGAATTCCGGGTGCGCGTCGAAATAGGCGGCGTGCACGGTGAACGGTTTGCCGGTGCGGTCCGGCCAGGACTGGCTGGTCCGCTGTCCGGTGAGCCGTACGCGCAGCCCGGTTTCCTCGGCGACTTCCCGCACCGCGGTGGCCGCCGGGGTTTCGCCGGGCTCGACGGTGCCGCCGGGGAATTCCCAATGCCCGCCGAGGAATGTCCCGGGCGCGCGGCGGATCAGGAGGACGGTTTCGCCGCGGGGGAGCAGGACGTAGGCGAGATGTTTGTCGTTCACTGTGCGCCTCCGTTGGCGACGAGGATCTGACCGTTCACCCAGCCGCCTTCCGAGCCGCAGAGGAACGCGACGAGACCGGCGCAGTCACGTGGCGTGCCGATCCGGCCTAGCGGACTGTGCTGGGCGAAGGCGTCACGGTGGGCTTCGGGGATCCAGCCGGTGTCGGTCGCGCCGGGGTTCACTGCGTTCGCGGTGATGCCGAGGTGCCCGAGTTCCCCGGCCGCGGCGAGGGTGATCCGGTCTAGCGCGCCTTTGCTTGCGCCGTAGGGCAAGTTGTGCACGACGTGGTCGCTGGTCAGCGTCACGATCCGGCCTGCGCCGTGGGGGCCGCGGTAACGCTTCGCGAACTCGCGGATCAACAGCCAGCTCGCGCGGGCGTTTACCGCGAAGTGCCGGTCGAAACTGTCCACTGTGGTGTCGAGCAGGCTGGAATCGACGGATTCGCAGTGGGCTAGCACGAGTGCCTGGACGTCGTCGTCGATCTGGTCGAACAGCCTTGCCGGGGTTTCCGGGTCGGCTAGGTCGGCTTCGATGCCCTCGACGGTTTCGTCGGCGCCCCAGGGCATCCGGCGGTCGTAGCCGGACCAGTGTGTGGTGACGACGGTCCAGCCGTCTTCCTTCAGGCGTTCGGCGATTGCGAAGCCGATACCGGCTTTTCGGCCGACACCGGTGACCAGAGCGGTTTTCTTATTCTTCAATGGCGCTGTCTTTCGCGCGGAGGTGCTGCCGGAAGGTGTAAGTGGGGTCGGCATCCCGGCGGGTCAGGAATTCGTCGAACCGGACTTGTGCGCGGAGGGTGACGCCGTCGCGGATCTTGGCTGCTTGGCGGTGTTCGGTGTCCCGGATGGATTCCGCTAGCCGGAAGACTTCCTCGGCTTGGGCGGCTGGGATGAAGAGGACGCCGTCGTCGTCGCCGAACACCAGGTCGTCGGTGGTGACGGTCCAGTCGCCGACCGTGGCGGATTCCAGGGCGTTCGCGGGGCGGTCGATGAGGTGCAGGGGGCCGGTGGGCAGGGAGCCCAGGCTGTAGACCGGGAGGCCGATTTCGCGGAGCTCGGCGGTGTCGCGGTGCAGGCCCCAGATGACGATGCCGCTTAGTCCGGCGGCGGCTGCTTCGGCGGTGATGAGGTCGCCTACGCAGCTTTCGTCTTGGAGGCCGCGGTTGTCGACTGTGAGGACGTCGCCGGGGTGGGCGGAGGCGAGGGCTTCGAGGAAGACGTCGACGCTGCCGGCGTGGCGGGCGGGGAGGACTCGTCCGGATAGTTTCTGACCTGGGGTGACGGACTTGGTTCCGGCGGGGGCGCAGCGGACGGTCAGGCGGGCGCGTAGGCAGGCGTCGGCTAGGTGGGCGGTGGTCAGGGTGGCGAAACGGGTGGTTAGTTCGGGGTGGGTCATCGGGGTTCGCCCTTCGTGCTGGTTGGTTTCACGCTAGCGGAGATCGTTTGGGGGGATTGGGGGTTTCGGCTCGTCGCCTGGCGGCGACATTGCGCCCGGGTCTCTTGGGGGCACCCCGAAGCCAAGTGTGCTGACGGTTCGGGGGTGCTTGTCAAGGCGGGAAAGATGCCTTGACAAGCAC